>JASFPY010000050.1:0-9051 GCA_050115755.1 Desulfobacteraceae bacterium
GATTTCCATCGGCCTGGAGCCGGGGGATCGGGTGGCCATCCTCGGAGACAACCGCCCCGAATGGCTGATCTGCCATCTGGCAACCATGACCATCGGCTGTGTCACCTGCGGGATCTATTCCACTTCGGCTCCGGAACAGGTGGCATTTGTGGCCGGCCACTCGGAATCCAAGGTTCTTTTTGCGGAAAATGAAGAACAGGTCGACAAGGTTCTGCAGATTATGCCCGAGTTGAACATCGAAATCGTCGTGGTCTGGGAGCCAAAAGGACTCTGGGGATTTTCCCACGAAAAAATTATCTTCTACGATGAATTTTGCGCCAGGGGCAAAGCCTTTCTGCAGGATCATCCCCGCAGCGTGCAGCAACGCATGGACGCCATTGATCCCCGGGACACGGCCATGATGATTTATACCTCGGGCACCACCGGTCGGCCCAAAGGCGCCATGATCAGCCACGACAATATTTTAAGTATTACGGATTCATTCACATCGGTGGTACCCATGCGATCCGACGATGAGGTCCTGTCTTATCTTCCGCTGGCTCACATCTATGAGAACGTCATGTCGGTTTTTCAGGCCATCTGGAACGGAAGCACGGTTAATTTCGTTGAAAGCATCGATACCCTGGCCCAGAACTTAAAGGAAGTTTCGCCAACCCTCTTCGGCAGCGTTCCCAGAATCTGGGAAAAATTTGCCTCCATGATTGAAATCCGGATGTCGGACTCCACGCTGGTGAAAAAAGCGCTATACCGCATCGCCGTTGACATCGGCCTGCGCTATATCAAATCCGAAAAAGGCGGCTGGCGGCGATTCGGATACAGCCTGATGTATTGGCCGCTTTACGCGCTGGTGTTATATCATTTAAAAAGGCAGCTGGGCCTCGAGCGTATTCGCTATGCCATCTGCGCCGCCGCACCGGCCTCACCCGAACTCTTCGAGTTTTTTAATGCGCTGGGCATTCCGCTGCGGGAGGCTTACGGTCAAACGGAGTCGACCGGCATTATTGCCGTGCAGCGGATTGACCGCCCGCGCTGGGGATTTGTGGGCGAACCCATCCCGAACGTGGACGTCAAAATCGCTAAAGATGGTGAAATCCTGGCCCGCGGCCCCGGCGTTTTCAAAGGCTATTATAAGAGTCCCGAGCTCACGACTGAAACCATTAAAGACGGATGGCTGCATACCGGTGATGTCGGCGCGCTGGACAACGGCTTTCTTAAGATCCTGGATCGGAAAAAGGATATCCTCATCACCGCCGGCGGTAAAAACATCACACCGGCGTTTATTGAAAACAAGCTCAAATTCAGCTCCTATATCCAGGATGCGGTCGTCATTGGTGACGGGCGTAAATTTCTGGTGGCGCTCATATTGATCGACGAAGACAATGTCACCAAATATGCCCAGGACAACCGCGTTCCGTTTACCACCTTTGCCGACCTGACCCAAAATGCGGAGATATTGAAATTGATCAATGCCGAAGTATTGAAAGTCAACAAGACCTTATCCAGGGTCGAAACCATAAAAAAATTCGCGTTGTTGCCCAGGCGTCTTTATGAAGAAGACGGCGATGTAACGCCCACGAAGAAAGTCAAGCGCGCATTTCTGGAAAAACGCTATGCGGATCTGATCGAAAACCTGTATAGGGGATAAAGCGCCATGGATCTCATCGAAAGCTACACCGAAGAACTGCAGCTCATCCGAAAACCCTGGACCCGTGTGTGGGTCGGTGCCTTCGTCGTATTCCTGATTCTGCTACCCTTCTATGCACCCGAACATATTACCTACATTACAACTATAATTTTTATATACATCATCGGCGTTCAGGGGCAAAATCTTCTCATCGGATACACCGGCCAGATCTCTTTCGGCCAGGCCGGCTTTCTGGCGATCGGCGCTTTCACTTTCGGCCACATGAGTCGCATCGGCGTTTCCTGGCCGATCAGTCTGCTGCTGGCCGGCGTGGCGGCGGGCATTTTCGGTCTGGTGGTGGGCTTTCCTTCGCTGCGCCTCAAAGGACCGTACCTGGCAATTGCCACCCTGGGATTCGGCATTGCCGTATATCAGATTTTTGTCAACTCGGAGCTGCTGTCCGGCGGCCGCATGGGGCTGAGTATTACCAAACTTTCACCGCTCTTTGGTCTGTCAGGGTCCGTTTTCAATTATTATTTTAACTTTCTGATTGCCCTGCTGTTTACCCTGTTGAGCTACAACATTGTCTCCTCTTTTATGGGAAGGGCGTTTATCGCCATCCGCGATAATGATATCGCCGCCGAGGTGATCGGTGTCAACCTGACCCGCTACAAGCTGCTTTCATTTGCCATCAGTTCGTTTTACACCGGCATCCAGGGAGGTCTCTACGCGCTTTTTTTAGGCTACCTGGAGCCCAACATGTTTACCTTCATGGAGGCCATCACCCTGTTTGTGGCGGTCATCATCGGCGGGTTGGCATCCATAGAGGGGTCCATCATGGGTGCGGCCTTTGTCATTTTGGTGCCCCATTTTTTCAGCGACTATAAAGAAATGGTGCCCGTGGTATTTGGAATCACCATCCTTTTAGTCTTAATTTTTGAGCCCATGGGTTTATACGGCCGCTGGCTTAAAATGCGACTGTATTTCAGAAACTGGCCGTTCCGTTAAAAGGAATTTACAGAGGAACAATCGATGACGCAATTCTGGCAATATGTGGTTTCAGGTCTTTCGATCGGCAGTATTTATGCTCTGGTCGCTTTGGGCCTGGCGCTCATTTATCGTTCGACCCGCATCCTGAATTTTGCCCACGGCGACATCAGCACTGCCGGCACTTTTTTTGCGTTTGCCCTCATCGGGCTGCAATTGCCCTTCGGACTGACCTTTACGTTGGCGTTGGTATTTGGTGCCGCACTGGCGATGAGCTTTTATTTTGGTGTATTGATCCCCGCCCAGCGACGCGAGGCCACCCAGCTCGGTCAAATCATCCTGACCGTCGGGCTGGGGCTGATTCTTCAGGGATTGGTTGCCCGCTTTGGCGGAACCGAGCCGCAATCTTTCCCCTTTCCGCTGTCAGACACCAAAATATACAGCTTCGGCACACTGGTGATCAGTCAGCTGAGTCTGGGGACCATCGGCATCGGCCTGCTGACCTGTTTGCTGCTTTATCTGCTGGTGCAAAAAACCCGCATCGGCCTGGCCATGCGCGCCACATCTGAAAATCTGCCGGCGGCACAAACCATGGGAATTCCCACCCGCCAGATTCTGGCACTCAGCTGGGGATTGGCCGCAGCCCTCGGCGTGCTGGCCGGGATCTTCTTGGCCCCGGCGCTGCTGCTGGATCCGTTTTTCATGCTGGAGCCTTTTCTCAAGGGTTTTGCGGCCGCCATTCTGGGCGGTTTGAACAGCCTGCCCGGCGCAATTATCGGCGGGCTTATCTTAGGCGTTGCCGAGAGTCTGGCCGGAGGATTCATATCGGTGGCCTTCAAAAACACTTTGGCTTTTGTGATCATCATTTTGGTACTGTTGTTCCGTCCGGAGGGTCTGTTAGGCAAGGAGTTCAAAGAACGCGTTTAAAAGCGGTTTTAAAAACCCATCACTCCGCTGAGATCGAAGCCCTCGAACATGATCCGCGGTCTTTAAACCACAACCCACCCAAGGCCGACAGGTGCTCAAAAACCCCGCTAGCGAAGCCTCGCATTTGATCTCTCTCGTTAGATGTGCTCTGCCATTTTTGTAAACTTTTCGAAACGCCCCATCGTCCTACGGGTTAAACAATCCGGATTTGTATGCTACTCATTGTTTAGATAGGGAGGAACACCATGAAAAAAAAGATCATAATCAGCGTGATATTCATCGGTTTTGTTCTGGCATTAACCGCTAATTCATGGGCCCAGCGCGAAAGTGTCGGCAAGCATCATAAGGCTCGCGGCGGCAATTTCCAAAAATGGGATAAACCGGCGGTTAACAAATTTGACCGCGGTAAAGGCCGCGCTTTTCATTCCGGAGGCCACAAATACGGTCCGGCAAAGCGCTTCAAGCCCAAATTCCGCAAAGGCCATGTTTATCGTGCGCCGCACCGTTACGGTCCCAAATACCGTTTCCGGCGGCATCGGCCGATGCATCGCCATGTTGGCCCCAAACGCTTTTTCTGGCGGCATCGCCACTCGGCAGTGAACCATATTACCAACTATTACAGCACTGCCGAAAATTATGCAGTGCCTGAAGAAGCGTTCCAGGCTTCTGCTGCGGTATCGGACAGCGGTTTCTCGGTTTCGGTCGGGGTGAGCAAGACAAACTGATCGCCTGACTGCAAAAACCCGCAAATCTTCCTTGATCAGCAAGGAGGTTGCAACCGCCTGGGGCAGGCTGGATACAGCCTGCCCCTTTCTTTTATCAAAAACCAAATAAATTAATGGACGTCCGCATTTTATTTTCCTATATTACGCTCGATCAACGCCGGTACCGCCAAAAAATGAGAGGAGACGTGGATCAAAACAGCTAAAATGAGCAATTCCTCCGAAAAATTTATCAATTATTATGAGTTGCTGGGCATCGATTCAAAAGCCGCTGCGGAAGAGATCAAGCGAGCCTATCTGGAGAAGGTCAAAGCGTGGCATCCGGATAAAAACCCCGACCGTATCACCGAAGCCGAAGAAAAGACTAAAATCCTAAATCAAGCCTATCATATACTGGGTGATACCGAGCGGCGAAAAAATTACGACCGCATGCTTAGATTTACCCGGGACAAGGATTTTGGTGAATTCATCAATGATGAGGCCATTCGCAATAAAATTAACAAGGCCTATCCAGCCTTAAAAAAAGTTTTGGAAAATGTGAGCGAGCTCTATACCCTTTTTAAAGATTCCGTAAGAGGAAACTACAAATTGCATCCCGCCAATATAGCTATGATCGGAGGCGGATTGCTCTATTTCATCCTACCCGCCGATCTGATTCCGGATTTCATTCCACTGGTCGGTTACCTGGATGACCTGGCGGTTTTAACCACCATCATGAATTCTCTTAAAGGAGAAATAAACGCATACCGCCAGTGGAAAGAAAACGGAACTAAAGCGCATTTCAAAAAGCGGAGCTGAATTGCGCTTGATAAAAAAGATAAACTCGGGTATTTTTTCTAAGCTTTGATCAGTGCGGTCAAAACCGCCGCCTTCGGCTCGAATTTACAATTCCGTTTTCCAATGGGCAAACACATGGGCATCGGCAGGATAAAGTCAAATTTTATAAACAAAATCAAAAAAACCCGGGGGTTTTTTCAGTGGTACACCACCGGTCTGAGCCGCAAAGAAATCGAACGGATGCTGCATAAAGATGCGCTGGAGGCCTTAACCTATTACAAAGATAAAACGACGCTTAAAGACAGCCTGCCTGAGCAAAAATCGCTAAAATCAAAAATCAGAATCTTTAGAGAAATCTTTTTGAGTTTTTTGATGCAGCTGACGCCGGCCCGAAGGTTTTTTTACGGGCTCAGTTTCGTCGGGTTCGTGCTGGCGCTGCTGACCGCCAAGGTGATATGGATTCTGGGCGCTTTTGTTATTTTAAACGGGCTGCTGGCGATGGAGCTTGCCGACAAGCTGACCACACGCGACGAGCTGGAAATCGCCAGAGAAATCCAGGTCAGTCTCGAGCCCAAACAGGTTCCTGAGTTTCCCTGGCTGTCGGTATCTTTTTCCTCAATGCCGGCCAAAATCGTGGGCGGTGATTTCTTCAACGTGGTAAAGCGCAATGACAGCCAGATGCTGAGCATTGTCGGCGATGTAGCGGGCAAAGGCATTCCCGCAGCGCTTTATGCCGCCCACATCCAGAGCATGTTTGAGTCCCTCTCGCAGCAAAGCTCCTCTCCCGCAACTATTTTAAACGGCCTGAATCACCTGATCTGCAGGCGTTTGCGCGAAGGAGATTTTATTACGGCGGTCATCGCGTTTTTCGAATCCGTAGAAAATTCTTTGACCGTGGCGCGTGCCGGGCACAATTGGCCGCTGTATTACTCTTCACAAACCAACACAATTGAACCCCTGAAGACCAGGGGCGTGTGCCTTGGAATTGACAGGGAGATGGGTTTTTCATCATGCCTGGAGGAAAAATCCTTTTCGGTTAAAAGCGGTGATGTGCTGCTCCTGTACTCCGACGGTATCACCGAAGCCATGAATCCAAACCATCAACTGTTTGATCAGTCCCGCCTGGAATCGGCCCTGAAAGAAAGCGCACATTTTCCTGCAAAAAAGATCGTCGAACGCATCAATTTGCGGTTAAATGAATTCATCAAAACCGAAGAACCTCACGACGATGCCACGATGGTTGCCATAAAAGTAAAATAACATTCTTCTATTCCTGATTGCCGGTACGATCCAAAAAATTTTCGCCGGCACCCTCAATTACGGCATCAGCAAAAACCTTCCAGCTGTCAAAGGCGGGGTATTTTTCATTCATCAGATCGAGCTCATCCGATATCGATTTAAGCACCGTACTTTCAATGGAATTTAGCACAGCCTGCAAAACCATATCCACAAATGCGTCTTTAGGGATGTTTTCATCAATTTGAGTTCTGTTGGCAATCTCATATCCCTGCCTGAAGCCCAGATGATGTGCCCGCCTTGTCAGTTCATCTATGGGTTTTTCCGCCATTGATCACTCTTTACGCTGCGGTGTTCGCTGCCGGCAATGGAATCCGCGCTCGAATGCACACAAGCCGGTCCGGCCGCACCCCAGTAATTAAAAGTCGCAGGTTTCCAGCCCGGCAGGTACATCGAGTCCATTTTCCATATTTTGAAGCCAGCCTGTTCCAGCAGATAAGGAACAGGCAGATTCAGATTGCAGCCGCCCGCAATTCGCTTCCAGATCGGATTCAGCCGGTTCTGCCACTGCCGCACGGCAGCATCGGGGGCCGCACCATGTTCACAAAATATCAGCCGTCCGTCCGGTTTGAGGATCCGGCGCATCTCCCTGAGGGCCGGCAGGATAGCGCGAACCGAGCAAAGCGAATAGGTCACCAATACGGTATCGGCACTGCGGTCATTCAGCGGAATGGCTTCAGCTCTGCCTCTTATGAATTCCACATGCAATTTGACCTGAGCTGCAGTCTTCTCTGCCAGCACCCACAACTCTTTGGACGGGTCCAGGCCCCACACATGTTCCACCCTTGCAGAATCATAGAAAGGCAAATTGAGCCCGGACCCGATCCCGACTTCCAGTACCCGGCCTTTGGCCAGAGATACGATTTTTTTACGCTGTCGCATAATCCGATTGGTGCCGCAGATGAAATGTACTGCTTTTGGCAGAAGATATTTTGTGTAAAATCCCATTATGAAAATCTCGATAGGAAAAGAGGTGGGATGTCCTTAACTCGGAAAAGGATCAGGGTTCGATATTCAGGCTTCCGGTTGAACCCGCCACCGGGCAAACGGAAGAATCCTTCCAGGGCTGATTTGCAGGTCTATTTGTGACCCTTAAACATGTGAACTATAAAAAATAAAATGGCACCGCCCAGAGATAATATAACTACGGGAATCGCTATCACGGTCTCGGCAAAACCTTGAAGAGAAGGCGATGAAATACCGTCGATCCAATTTAAAACACCTTCACCGACAACTTCCTCGAGGCGGATATTTTCATATACATAATCGTTCGATGTACCCATGCCAAGAAATCCTGCCATGACTTGATAGGCAAACAGAATTCCTGCAAGCGCCATTAAAACCAATCCGATAAACGTAGAAGTAGACATTGCTGTCGCCTTTCTTTTATTACCTCAGTCTTGCACGCATCCAATATTTTCTTGGAAGTGGTTTTGAAACCACTTTTAATGATTATATCATCTTTTCATTAATTTTTCATGCGGCGTCCCATGGTTCAGTTTTAATCCTGTAAAAAGTGCTGCAACAAAAAATGAGCTAAAATTAAAAATTATATAAAATGCCTAAAGTTTGAGATAACTTCTAGTAGCATTGAAAAGCCTCCCTAACCGCTTCGGAAATTAATATCCATGGGGATTCATTTAGCTTGTTGGGATGGTTTGACAGATAATCCTGCACCACAAGCTTTACTTCCCTAATTTTAATGCCTTTGGGGATACAGATTTTTTCAGGCTTCAGGACACCGTCATACATGGCACGATAGGCAAAGGTAACACCTGAAATAAACCCAAGACCGTAACCATAGAGTTCCGGATCGTTGCTTTCGATACAGGATAGCAGATTGTGCCCGGTGTTCAGGGGTACGCATTCTGCCATTGAATTCACCGACAGGGCCAGGATGATGATACCAGCCGTCAAGATTACGAGTGACTTCATAAAAGCCCCTCCTTTCTCCCTTTGGCTCCCACGGACTGGGAGTCAGAGGCCTCCTTTTCGGCGTTCTGCGCCTATCCTCCGGAGATTTATTAAATTCTAATTTTTACATCCTGCTATTTACTATCAAGTTGACAAAAAAATCTCAAGTCATCATTAATTAAGCAAGAAGTTAGGGAGGTGCATCCGGAAAGTATAGGGGACGTAAAAATAGCGGTTTTGTATCTAAGGTCTTTCCACCATAATTGAGAGCGTGTTGGCCGATTGTCCGCTGCTCTGGTTCCAGGAAAGAATCTCTCTTATAATCTCGTTTTGTTGATCGGCGGTACCGGCGATTTCCACCCATTGGCCAAAAGGAACAGTCAGTTCTGTCCGGGCACCGAAAAACCGAACAACGGCGTCTTGGCGGTGATCATACGCGATGCGGGGCACAATCTTCAAGTGGACATTGTTACCCACGACGGTCGGTGTGACCTCAAAGCCGCTTTCAGCATTCTGCCATGTGACCGCTCCGCCACCCGGGGCATGTCGCCGATAAAATGCAGATCCCTGCCGGTATGGAATTTCTTTTCCGGCGCGAATAAATGCCGGGCTGCCGGACATGGCGACCACGAATGCTCTGGAAGTACTGTTTCCCCGATACCCGCGATCTTGATTTGAAATATCCACACCGTTTTTCTTTTTGCGGCCGACGGCAACACTTACGTTGTCGTCTGAATATCGACCCCGGGCGGCAATGGCGCTTTTTTCTTGTGTACCGGTGCTATTAAACCGGACGTGGATTCG
>JASFPY010000051.1:0-9008 GCA_050115755.1 Desulfobacteraceae bacterium
GGGGTTAATGAATTTGACGTGCTGTATGTCGATGCGGCTACCAACAGCGATTCAATGCGCAAGACGCTTTTGCTGGATAAAGTTGAAACCAAAGAAGAGGCGCTGATTGAGATCTATCGCCGGCTCAGACCGGGCAATCCGGCCACGCCGGAAGTTGCTCAGGATTTTCTTGATAATTTATTTTTTAGATCAACCTATTACGATCTTTCCGGTGTGGGGCGGCTCAAAATAAATCAACGCCTGGGGATCAGCAGTCAAATTCATTTAAATATTCTACGAAAAGAAGATATTATACTGACAGCCAAAGCGCTGATTCAGCTTCGGGATACCCAGGGTGTGGTGGATGATATCGACCATCTGGGCAACCGTCGGGTTCGCGCGGTGGGTGAGCTGCTGGAAAATCAATACCGCATCGGATTGGTCCGGATGGAACGCGCAATTAAAGAGCGCATGAGCCTTCAGGAGGTCGATGCGCTTATGCCTCACGACCTGGTGAATCCCAAACCTGTTTCTGCAGTTGTAAAAGAATTTTTTGGCACCAGCCAGCTGTCTCAGTTTATGGATCAGACCAACCCACTTTCCGAGACGACACATAAGCGGCGACTCAGCGCACTGGGGCCCGGCGGTCTGACACGGGAACGGGCAGGTTTCGAGGTCCGGGATGTCCACCCTTCCCATTACGGTCGCATCTGCCCCATCGAAACCCCGGAAGGGCCCAATATCGGACTGATTGTTTCGTTGAGCACCTATGCACGTGTAAATGAATATGGTTTTATTGAAACCCCTTACCGGGTGGTGGAAAACGCCAAAGTCAGCGATGAAGTCAAATTTCTGGATGCCTTTGAAGAAAAGGATCAACCCATTGCGCAGGCCAATGCGCCTATTGATAATAAAGGCACTTTTGTCAATCCGTTGGTGACGTCTCGGGTTGCCGGGGAATTTATGATGGTCGAGAAAAAACAAATCGACCTGATGGATATCTCACCGAATCAGCTGGTAAGTGTTTCAGCCTCTTTGATTCCGTTCTTGGAAAACGATGACGCCAACCGGGCATTGATGGGTTCCAACATGCAACGTCAGGCAGTGCCGCTGCTCATTAACAGCGCACCACTGGTGGGGACCGGCATTGAAGGGGTGGTCGCAAGGGATTCGGGAGTTGCTGTGGTTGCCAAGCGGGATGCGGAAGTGGTGGATGTGGATGCTGCCCGGATTGTCTTGAAGCATCATCCGACAGACATGCCTTCTGAAAAGGATGTCACCATTTATAATCTTTCCAAATTCATCCGTTCCAATCAAAACACGTGCTTTAATAATCGCCCGATTGTTCGCAAAGGCGACTTTGTGAAGGCCGGGGAAATCATTGCGGATGGCCCGGCAACGGATCAGGGTGAACTGGCCCTGGGGAAAAATGTCACGGTGGCGTTTATGCCCTGGGGCGGATATAATTTCGAGGATTCCATTCTGGTAAGCGAAAGACTCGTGCGTGATGGTGTTTACACTTCGGTCCATATAGAGGAATTTGAAGTGGTCGCCAGAGATACCAAACTGGGAAAAGAAGAAATTACCCGCGATATACCCAATGTGGGCGAAGAAGCCTTAAAAAATCTGGACGACAGTGGAATTATTCGCCTTGGCGCCGAAGTGGTGCAGGGTGACATCCTGGTTGGCAAAATTACCCCGAAAGGCGAAACCCAGCTCTCTCCTGAAGAAAAACTGCTGCGCGCCATCTTTGGAGAAAAGGCTGGCGATGTTAAAGACACTTCATTGCGGGTGCCTCCCGGGGTTCAGGGGACGGTTATCGATGCAAAAGTATTTTCCAGACGGGGGATCGATAAAGACGACCGCATGCGCTTGATCGAAGATGAAGAAATCGCTTCGCTTGAAAAAGATCGTGATGATGAACTGGCAGTGATTGAAGAAGTGGTTCGAACACAGCTGGGAGACCTGTTGATCGGTAAAAAAGCCATGGCAGACTTGAAAAAGGGCAAGAAGGTTTTAATCGAAAGCGGAGCTAAAATCGATCGCGAAACCCTGGCAAATGCCCCGGTAGCTCAGCTGGAGGGCTTGGTTTTGAAAGATCCTAAAATCAGCCAGCAAGTCCATGAACTGCTTGAGCGTTACCGGGATCAGCGCGAGCTCTGTCGTCTGGCGTTTGAACAGCAGGTGAGCCGTTACGAAAAAGGCGACGACCTGCCGCCCGGTGTCATCAAGATGGTTAAAGTATATGTGGCCATGAAACGCAAGCTTTCTGTTGGAGATAAAATGGCTGGCCGCCATGGCAATAAGGGGGTCGTATCACGGATTCTACCCATAGAGGATCTCCCTTATTTCGAAGACGGTTCGCCGGTGGACATGGTGCTTAACCCGCTGGGGGTTCCTTCACGTATGAATGTCGGCCAGATATTGGAAATCCATCTGGGCCGCGCAGCCAAAGGTCTCGGTGACCAGTTAAACGATCTGCTGGAAGAGAAAAAATTGGATGCCCTGCGCGATAAAATTAAAAAGGTTTTTGCAATGCCCACCCAGCGAAAAATGATTTCCGAGATGGATGAAAAGCAGCTTGTGGAATTTGCCCGCTTTTATAGAGATGGTGTCCACATGGCCACACCGGTTTTTGATGGCGCCAAAGAAGATGAAATCAAATCGTTGTTGAAAGAGGCCGGGCTCGAACAAACCGGTCAGGCGACACTCTTCGACGGCCGCACCGGGGAGCCATTTGACGACAAGGTCACCGTTGGCACCATGTATGTTATGAAACTTCATCATCTGGTGGATGATAAGATTCATGCCCGTTCGATCGGTCCATATTCATTGGTAACTCAGCAGCCGCTGGGCGGAAAGGCCCAATTCGGCGGCCAGCGTCTGGGTGAAATGGAGGTATGGGCCATGGAAGCATACGGAGCCGCTTATGCCTTGCAAGAATTTTTGACCGTCAAATCAGATGACATGGCCGGCCGGACGCGCATGTATGAGAAGATTGTCAAAGGCCAGAACGTTTTGGAACCCGGGATTCCCGAATCTTTCCGGGTCATGACAAAAGAATTGCAGGCCCTGGGGCTGGATATTGCGCTTTTAGAGGAAAGTGAACTGGAAGCCAAAAGCTCATAAAGAACCCAAAACCCAGATTACCCAAACCTAATAGGAATTGGCTATGGAAACTCTTTACGATTTTTTCGCAAAACCGACTGATCCAAGAAAGTATTTCGGTATTCGAATTGCACTGGCCGCGCCGGAACAGATTCGCAAATGGTCGCACGGTGAGATCAAAAAGCCGGAAACCATCAACTACCGAACCTTTAAGCCCGAACGCGACGGGCTGTTCTGTGCTAAAATTTTTGGCCCGACCAAAGATTATGAATGTAACTGCGGCAAATACAAACGCATGAAACACCGGGGCGTTATTTGTGAAAAATGCGGGGTAGAAGTAATTCAATCCAAAGTGCGGCGTGAACGCATGGCCCATATTGAGCTGGCCACGCCGGTCTCCCATATCTGGTTTCTAAAGAGTTTGCCAAGTAAGATCGGCAACCTGCTCGATTTGACCTTAAAAAATATGGAAAAGGTGTTGTATTTCGACAGCTATATCGTGCTGGACCCCAAAAATACGTCACTGACAAAGGGTCAATTGCTTTCAGACGAAAAATACATGGAAGCATTGGAAGAATATGGCACCAAGTTCGATGCCGGCATCGGTGCCGAGGCGGTTCAGACGCTGCTGGAAAACATTAATCTGGAAGATTTGTACATTGAGCTAAAAGCGGACATTAAAAGCACCGGATCAGTCGCCAAACGCCAGAAGCTGTCCAAGCGGCTGAAAATCGTCGATGCCTTTCGAAAATCCGGGGTGGATCCAACCTGGATGGTGATGAATGTGATTCCGGTCCTTCCCCCTGATTTGCGACCGCTCGTTCCCTTAGAAGGCGGCCGCTTTGCGACATCAGACCTCAATGATTTGTATCGCCGCGTGATTAATCGTAACAATCGCCTCAAACGGCTTATCGATCTCAAAGCACCGGACATTATCATACGCAATGAAAAACGGATGTTGCAGGAATCCGTCGACGTTCTCTTTGACAATGGACGCCACGGCCGGGTGATAACCGGGACCAATAAACGACCGTTGAAGTCGCTCAGTGACACCCTCAAAGGCAAACAGGGGCGTTTTCGACAGAACCTGTTGGGCAAACGCGTTGATTATTCCGGGCGTACCGTAATTACGGTTGGGCCGGACTTAAGGTTACATCAGTGTGGCTTGCCCAAAAAAATGGCGCTGGAACTGTTCAAACCTTTTGTTTATTTTCGACTGGAACAAAAGGGTCTCGTCTCGACCGTAAAAAGCGCAAAGAAAATGGTGGAGCGAGAAATTCCGGAGGTCTGGGATACCCTTGACGAGGTGGTAAGGGAATATCCGGTAATGCTGAACCGGGCCCCCACGCTGCACCGGCTCGGTATCCAGGCGTTTGAACCGATTTTGATCGAAGGTAAAGCCATTCAGCTACATCCGTTGGTTTGCACGGCCTTCAATGCGGACTTTGACGGTGATCAGATGGCGGTGCACGTACCGCTTTCGGTTGAATCGCAGATTGAGGCCCGGGTGCTGATGCTATCCAGCAACAACATTTTGTCACCGGCCAACGGAAGTCCGATTATTGTGCCGAGCCAGGATATTGTACTGGGCACTTATTATATGACCCGGGGCGTTGCCGGTCGTAAAGGCGAGGGCAAAATCTTTGCCAATGTTGAAGAGGTTCAGGCCGCATATGATGCTAAGGAAGTTGATTTACACGCCAACATTACGGTTCGCATGCATGGCAAACGCTATGAAACAACGGTTGGCAGAGTACTTATGTGGGATATCATCCCTCAGGTCGACATTCTGGAACTGCGCCACATCCAGGTGGGCACTGAAGAAGAAGCGGCCGCGGTTTTTGAGCAGATTCAAAATGGCAATGCGGTTAAAGGTTTGGTCAAAAAATATTCCCAGAGCGCGGATAAAAAAAATATGGGGCTTATCGGAAAACTCAGTTTCAACGAGTTTCGTAGTTTATTCGGCTGCCAGGAAGCAGATATCGAGGCTCTGTTTTTGCTCAAGGCCGGTGAGTGCAGCAACGCTATTTTTGCAGATAATGCATACCACTTCTTTGAGATTATATCCAAAGAGCCCGCCATCCCTTACGATATTGTCAATGAAGTGATGGATAAGAAGATGTTGCGTCAGCTGGTGGATTATGTTTACCGGAATCTGGGGCCCAAAGCCACTGTTATTCTTTCAGATCGTCTCAAAAATATCGGATACAAATATTCTACCCAGGGTGGCCTTTCCATTGCGATTGACGATATGATCATTCCGTCGGCCAAATGGGATATCCTAAATAAGGCTGAATCCCAGGTATCGGAGATCGGACGGCAGTATACCGAAGGCCTGATTACTCAGGGGGAAAAGTATAACAAGATTGTCGATATCTGGGCCAAAGCCACTGATGATGTCGCCAATGAAATGATGGAGTCCATGAAACTGGAGCGCGCCGGAGAGAAAAGCAGCAAAGCGGCAAAAAAAAGGAAGCAAAAATCGAGTCATGCTGAAAGTTTCAACCCCATTTTCATGATGGCCGACTCCGGCGCCAGGGGCAGCAAAGACCAGATGCGTCAGCTTGCCGGGATGCGGGGTCTGATGGCCAAGCCGTCAGGGGAAATCATTGAAACGCCGATTAGCGCCAATTTCAGGGAAGGGCTTTCGGTGTTGCAATATTTCATTTCGACTCACGGCGCGCGGAAAGGATTGGCCGATACGGCTTTGAAAACTGCCAATTCCGGGTATCTGACCCGCAGGCTGGCTGATGTTGCCCAGGACTGCGTGGTTACCGAGCCCGACTGCGGAACCACGGCCGGGGTCGAAGTCGAGCCGTTGATGGAGGGTGGTGAAATCATCCAACGACTGGGTGAACGCATTTTAGGCCGGACTTTGGCAGAAGACATCCATGATTCATACACAGACGAAGTGGTGGCGCAAGCCGGCGATGCCATTGATGAGGCCGCTGTTCAAAAAATTGAAGACACCGGTATCTCCAATATCAAGATCCGATCGGTTTTAACCTGCAAAGCCAAAACAGGGGTGTGCAGCAAATGTTACGGCCGCGATCTGGCGCACGGACGCCCGGTGGAAATCGGTCAGGCTGTCGGGATTCTGGCTGCTCAGTCCATTGGCGAACCCGGCACCCAGTTGACCATGCGCACGTTTCATATCGGTGGCACTGCCAGCCGGCGGGTAGAGCAGGCGGATATTCGTTCCCGCACCGACGGCAAGATAAAATATGTCGATCTTAACGTGGCCCAGAATTCCGAAGGCCAGCTGGTGGTGATGAACCGCCGGGGCGGCAAGTTTACCATTATCAGCAAGACAGGCCGTGAGCTGGAAACTTTTCCGGTCATTTACGGTGCCCATATTCAGGTTAAGGACGGTGGGAAGGTCAAAGCGGGCGATCTGCTGGCCACCTGGGATCCATTTACGACACCGATCATCTCAGAAGTCGATGGAACCGTTAAATTTGGTGACATTATCGCCGGACAGACCATGCAGGAAAAGGTGGATCCGGTAACCGGCAAGTCGAGCCAGACGATCATTGAATCCAGAAGTGGCGATGAGCGACCGCGTATATCCATCAAGGACGCGGACGGCAAAACGGCCAAACTGCCGGGATCATCGGCAATGGCCCGCTATATATTGCCGGTGAATGCAATTTTGCTTGTAGAGGAAACCGATACGGTCAAAGCCGGTGACGTGGTCGCCAAACTGCCCAGGGCGACAACCAAAACCAAAGACATCACCGGTGGTCTGCCCCGGGTTGCTGAGCTTTTCGAGGTCAGGAAACCGAAAGAAGTGGCGGTCTTAAGCGAAATTGACGGATATGTTTCGATCTCAAAAAGCACTAAAAAAGGCAAGCAGAGACTGACGATCACCCCGGTTGATGTCGGTGAAAAGAAGGAATACCTGATTCCGCGGGGCAAACATATTAATGTGTACGAGGGCGATTATATTCGTGCCGGTGAGCCTTTGATCGGGGGGTCGGCGGTTCCCCAGGACATCTTGAGCATTAAAGGGGAGGTCGCACTGGCCCGTTATCTCGTTGATGAAGTTCAGGAGGTTTACCGTCTGCAGGGTGTTCGTATCAATGACAAGCATATCGAGGTGATTGTCCGGCAGATGATGCGGCGGGTGAAGGTCCTCAGTGTCGGCGATACCGATTTTATCACCGAAGAACAGGTTGATCGCATAAAATTTGAAGAGGCCAATAAGGCCGTTATTGAAAAAGGCGGCAAGCCGGCTACCGCTGAACCACTGATTCTGGGTATCACCAAGGCTTCTTTGAGTACGGACAGCTTTATTTCGGCGGCTTCATTCCAGGAAACAACCAAAGTTCTTACGGATGCCAGCGTGTCCGGCAAGATTGACAGCTTGAGAGGGCTCAAAGAAAACGTGATCATGGGTCGCCTCATCCCTGCCGGAACGGGTTTAAGGGCTTACGATGACGTTGCTGTTACACTGGCTGATTAAATCACATGATCTTTCTTCAACGCGTGCAAGGCTGTGAATTTTTATTGTGAATTTTAACAAAACACTTGACAATCGTATGTTTCATGTATAAGTACGAACATTTTACCAAGTCTGCAATCGCAGAAGAAAAAAGGATCACCAGGAGATTATGCCAACCATAAATCAACTTGTTCGCAAAGGCCGAAAGACTGCCAAAAGAAAAATTACGACACCGGCACTGAAGGGGGCTCCCCAGAAGCGCGGAGTCTGCACCCGGGTGTATACATCAACCCCCAAAAAGCCCAATTCGGCATTGCGGAAGGTGGCGCGTGTCAGATTGACCACCGGGATTGAGGTTACTGCCTATATCCCCGGCATCGGCCATAATCTCCAGGAGCATTCGGTGGTTTTAGTGCGCGGGGGTCGCGTTAAGGATCTGCCCGGCGTCCGCTACCATATCGTTCGTGGTACCCTGGATACGCTCGGGGTTGAAGACCGCAAACAAGGCCGCTCCAAATATGGCGCTAAGAAACCCAAGTGATGATAGTTATTGGTTATTTGTTAATCGTTATTCGTTTAATAAGGAAAAAATACGTTTTGGCTAATAACCCATAACCAGTAACGAATAACAACTTTTTGGAGAAATTATGCCTCGACGAAGAGAAGTGCCGGAGCGGATCGTTGCCCCGGATCCAAAATATAACAGCGCTCTGGTCGCCAAGTTTGTAAATTGTATTATGCGCGATGGGAAAAAGAGTACAGCAGAATCGACACTTTATAAAGCGCTGGATATTATGGGAGGAAAAACCAAAGAAGAGCCGCTGAAGATGTTTGAGAAGGCGGTAGATAATGTGCGACCCATGATTGAAGTAAAATCCCGACGCGTGGGAGGTTCAACGTATCAGGTCCCAACCGAAATACGGCCCTCTCGCAGAACCGCTTTAGGCATTCGATGGATTATTACCTACGCCCGCCAGCGGTCGGAAAAAGGCATGGCCAGCAAGCTGGCTTCCGAGTTACTGGATGCTGCCAACAATAGAGGCGCTTCCGTTAAGAAAAAGGAAGATACCCATAAAATGGCCGAAGCCAATAAGGCCTTTGCCCATTTTCGCTGGTAGGGCAAAACCCAACTCACCACGGGCAAGTTGCATGGAAATGATATTTAATTGCGTTGGTCTGTGCACGATGCCCATGCATGTTTAATTGGGAGGACGAGAAGATGTCGAAGGAGAAGTTTGAGCGAACCAAGCCGCATGTAAATGTGGGCACGATCGGTCACATTGATCATGGCAAGACGACCCTGACGGCGGCGATCACCAAGCATTTGGGTACCAAGGGTTTGGCGGATTTTGTTCCGTTTGATCAGATAGACAAGGCGCCGGAGGAAAAGGAGCGAGGCATAACCATAGCCACGGCGCATGTGGAGTATCAGACGGCCAATCGTCATTATGCGCACGTGGACTGCCCGGGGCATGCG
>JASFPY010000052.1:0-8976 GCA_050115755.1 Desulfobacteraceae bacterium
GATTTCGCGATTCCTGCTGAAAAATCCCACGTTGAGATTGCGCCGCGTATATTTCATATGAAGCTGGAACGGATCTGCATCGTGATCGAGGCCTTTTTCGCAGGCATCGATCAGTTCAGCCATCATGACCCCTGCAATCGGGGCGTTTTTGTACTGGTTGCCACTGGTGCCGATCGCCATATAAAATCCAGGAAGGTCGGATTTGTCGTAAATGGGAATCCAGTCGTCGCTGCAATCATAGAGATCGACCACGCCCTGATACTGGTTGGGAATGGCCAGGTCACTCACCCGCATGGCTTCGCGCATGACCATACACTTGAATTGGTCGGTAAAATTGGTGTCGTAATCATCCGGATTGTCCACCCAGATGAGGGGATCACATTCCGGATCTTCACTGCCGATCAAAATGTGGTTGCCCACCTCAGGGCGCGAGTAGCAACCGATGTCACCGTCAGACAGCATGTAGCCATCTCGCTCCCAATTCATTCCTTCAGGCGCCGGCACATGGGCAACTTCCTGCTTCATCGGCCGTGTTTTGATCTTCATCGACTCTTCTACACCGGCCATGCGATTGATTAAAAAGGAGTGGGGGCCGGCCACATTCACCACCACCGGTGCTTCGATTTCACTGCCGTCGGATAGCCTGATGCCGGCGGTACGCCCATTTTTTTTCAAAATTTCAGAAACTTCTGCTCGATATAGAAATTCAGCCTGTTTGGCCTCGGCCGCCACCTGGACGTTATGCGCGGAAAGTTTGGGGTCTGAGATATATCCGGACTCCGGGATCCAGAGGGCACCGGGAATCTTCTCTGCGGTGGGCTTACCGAATTCCGTTTCATCTATCCATTTTTGGGGAAAGTAGCTCGCCAGATTCGCGTTGGGCAGATAACGCCTGATCTCCTCCGGTTCCAGCTCCAGATAACCCACGCCAAATTCTTCCAGAGCTGCTTTCACACGGCTGAGATTCTTATTGACAGGAGTTTTGATGACCAGCGCCCCGGTGTTGCGGTAGGTGACCATGCCCTCGGGATCTCTTACCCCGAGGTAGGTGGGCCAATCCAGCCAGTAGTAATAGCCTTCTCTAGCCAGCGCCACGCCTTCAGTTGTGGAGTAATGAAAACGAATGATCGCGCATGACCCGCTCGTAGAACCCATGCCGGCCTCGCCGAGTTTGTCCACACTCAATGTCTTATAGCCCCGCTTGGCCAGTTCGAAAGCTACGCAGCATCCAATAACGCCGCAACCGATAATGACTGCATCGTATTTTTTTTGCATCAAACTCCTCCTTTTTGCTGTTTTTGGGAGATATTAGAAAACAGAAAAAATAGTTCTTTGATTAATTTGTTCAATCAGCGCTTTGCATGGCAATCCGTGCACTGTCTGTAAGGGGCCTGGGTGTCCCCTTCCCTGGCAAGCTGTCGGTGGCAACCCTTGCAGTTTTTGTGGTAAGCAATATTCAGCTTCCGAGCCTTGCCGTCTCTTTTTTGCGGATCGTGACAGGCGGCGCACTTCTGGACAGGCTGTCCTTCTTCCCAGACGTTTTTTCCGTCCTCATACTCGTGGTGACATGCATCGCAGGCATCGACATAGCCTTCGGCATGTTCTGCATGTGAAAAATAAACAGCTCCCTTGCGGTCGGTCTTGTAAACCGGGTTGTTGATGAGAATTTCATCGGGAAATTCCTGCTCTTCGGCGGCATTCGTGGAGGCAGCTGTCACCAGCAGGGGGACAAACACAATACATAAAATAGCGGCTAAAATACCTATAAAAAAAATATTCTTCGCTTGCATTCCTCTCAACCCCGGATTCATCACGATTTTCCCAGCTTCGCTTGTCTACGATGCTTGTCTCAATTGGTTTAAAGATTCGTTCATAGCAATTCCAAAATTAAAAATCAATTGGAATCCTTTCCTGGCTCAGAGTCGATGAGGCTCCTCCCACCAGCCGATAATCGAGCCATATCTCTTAAAGCGCAGTTTTTCCCTGCGTTCGATTTCTCTGATCCAAAACCCCAAAGCGGATGCGTGATGGATTATCAGGGGGGTGCTGTGAGGCGGCAAGATATCGTTTTGCAGACCATAGAGATATATCGTTTTTTGAATATTGGCTTCGGTTTCTCGGGTATCCCAGGCAGTCGGGTGGATGAAGCCATGGATGGCCCCTTCTTTGCTTGAATATCCGATTTGTTGGGGAAACTCTTCCTTTAACTGTCTCATCAGGCGAATTGCCGCTAGATTTTTTGCGACACTCAGCCCCTTGTTCAGATTTCGCAATATGGTGTCATCAAAGGATTCGAAACCAATTGAACCCAAAAGCACGTAAATCCCCAGTTCACCCGCCATTTGCAACGCCCGCTTTAAATGTTGAAGCCCGGATATGAACCAGTCTGCCCTTAAGGTAAGATTGATTTGTGAAAGTTTTAGGCCCTGCCGCTGAACTTCTTTCAATAAATCGGGAAGCACCGGCAAAGGGTTTTCATTGATGAGTTCAAAAGGAATTTTTCTGCCATCTTGAGCCTGCGGCAAACAACGGATTTGACTGATCACGGTCTCCATATGCAGTTTTCCGTAAAACCCTTTATCCACAGCCACATCGCAGAAGCTGCAGCCCCTTAATCGCAGTTTGATTCTTTCGGCCCGCGAGCTACTTATAGAAGCAGGATAGTCTATTTGGATTTCTCTCGTGCGAGCTGCGTAAGGGCAGCCGATGTGCTGGAGTACTTGACCCGTGCTGATATTTAAGGGAGCGATCCCGTCATTTCCCAATACGTATATATTATCCCAGCACACCTTTTTGAAATATTTCTCATCCCAATCTTTTGGGGAATTTTGTCTGACATTGCCATCCGCATCGACATATAAAAGACCGCGAATTTCCCTGCGCTCATTTCCACCAGGGCTATTTAACAGGGGGATTAACTGCTCTGCCGGCCCGTGCACGCCGAAACTGAAGTTTGCCGATAGCCCCTTGAATCGATGCGGGTGATTTTTCCAATCCTGCTCTCCGATAAAATCAACATTTGCCTGCGGGCCCGCAAGAATAGTGACGGCGCCCTCCTTCCTCAGTTCCCGGGCCAGGGTGAAAAGATCTTCGCGACCGCTAAGCGCGGAAAATCCGATAATGGGCCTTTGTTTTCCAAAATAATCTGCAAGCGCATTTTTAATGGACGCCTTATCATCTTCCCGGGTTACGGCGATTACGATACATTCACACGGTGTTTGTTCCTGGATGATGGTGGCCGCCAACTGCGGGCCGAGCAACCCATAGGTTTCATCCCTGAAAAAACTGGCGATGATCGCCATTTTTTTTGCGAAGCCGAATTCTAATTTGGATCGTAGCATTTTTTTTACTTTGCAAAACAAATGGAGGTCCCGGATTGAATCCGGAACCTCCATAAACTACCAAAATAAAATATATTCGATAACCAATAGCAATTAACCAATAACCGGTAACGAATCAAAGGGCTTTATAATTGAGCCTCCAGGGCAGATGCCGATTTACCTGCAGCCGATACGCGTTCGGCTGCGTCTCTGGACTTGAGCAAACCCACATCATCGGCATCCACGAAATCGACAGCTTTTTCTTCACAGAATTTGACACACTGAGGATCGCCATCACAGAGATCGCATTTGAAGACCTTTTTATCTATGGTATTAAAACTCATTGCGCCGAAGGGGCAAACGCCAACACACGCACGACAACCAATGCAGACATCGTAGTCGACGTAAACCCGGCCCATATCCTCATCACGGGAGATTGCCTTTACCGGACAGACATTCAAACAAGGCGCATCCTGACATTGCTGACATGACATGGGTATATAAAGACCTTCAGCCTCCCATTTGATCACTCTGATCCGGCTTCTGGCAGGATTGGATTTTCCATCATGTGAAACCGCGCACACAAGCTCACACAACCGGCATCCGGTACACTTCTGATAATCTATATATAACGCTTTAGCCATTTATTTCCTCCTCTCTAATTGAACGGATAACAACACTACAGCAAATGGGACGGCTCCTTCGCCAGGCCGAGGCTTTTCAAGACCTCCGGTTTTGGAATACCTTCACTATCAAGACCTTTGTGCTCGTATAATTCATCAATCATTTTGATAAATTTTTTCTTAT
Organism: Desulfobacteraceae bacterium; assembly: GCA_050115755.1. GTDB lineage: Bacteria > Desulfobacterota > Desulfobacteria > Desulfobacterales > JAHEIW01 > JAHEIW01. The sequence goes on from JASFPY010000052.1 coordinate 4,128, forward strand.
CGATCTTGAGGCCGACAACATCTATAGCCCCTCTTCTGCAAGGCTCATCGAAATAACGATGATTGAGCATATCGCCTTTTTTAAGATCGTCTCTCGCCAGCCCTTCCCTTAAGTTAAAGAGTCTTTCAATCATGTTACAGCGTCGCGCAACATCCCAGATCTCCTCGGGCGTCATTTCCAGGCCGGTATTATAATAAAGCACTTTTGACCAGTCCTCGAAGTTAGGCAACGTCGCTCCTAGAAAAGTCGTATGATATTTGCAGATACCGAGGCAATCGACTCCCATATAACAGTTTTCGTGCCAGAAGACCTGCCAGGGTTTGCCGACATATGCCGTATGTTCCGAGCTTAACTCCCCGTCATAGGGAACCGGGCTGCCGTAAATCTTCTTCAAGACGTCTTGCGGCAGGTGGTATAGATCAATGGCCGGTCTGCTTCTCAAATGATCCGAACCTCTTGATGCCGTAGCGATATTGAGTGCCAGCCCGGGCGTTGCCCGCTCATCTGAATGCAGATTGCTCATTCCTTTGACCTGAATAAGATAATCAAAGGAATTTTTGCCGATTTTTTCTGAAGCGGGGATTCCACCGTCTGCCAGTGCATCTCCCAGCCAGCCTTTACGGTAACAGATGCGTTCGATCATTTCGATGACCGCCTCATCGTTTCCCCATCTCAGATCCAGCCCGTCGGTCTGTTTGCTGGTGATAATCCCCAGTTCATAGAGCTCCATTGCCCAGGAAATCAGGCTGCCGGTTTCAAGATTATCCATACCGAATTGATCAACCAGATGATTGCCGACCAAAACCGTCAACGCTCTGGGCGTGTCGGTCTCCCCGCCAAACGCACCCTGCGAGGTATATTCCGGTCCCTCATCATATCTCCCCGCATATGGGCCTTCCGGAATCTTATACTGAGCCCGGCAATGCACCTGACAGCCGAAACAGCCCGTCATATGATGGGGCCCCATGGTCTCTTCACAGATTTCATCGATACGCTCCGGTTCGATATCATCGGCATATTCACACTGGTTATATTGAAAATTTCGACACCGGATGCCTCCCCAGGAATTCGTGGCTCCCCAGATAAAAGGGGTCCCCAGGGCGCCCTGGGTTTGATTGACTTTAGCGCTGACGATTTGATCGATAAACCGTTTATTGTATTCAAGGGCTTCAACCGGTCGAGCGATATTTATGTCCATGGTTCCGCGGGCTGCCACCGCCTTAAGATTTTTGGAACCCATGACGCACCCCATTCCCGTGCGACCGCCGGAATTTTTAATTCCCGTCATGACATTGGCAAACCTGACCAGGTTTTCTCCGGCAGGCCCACACACACAACTTTTTACTTCCTGATCACCAAGGTCTTCCCGGATGGCCCACTGTGCGTCAGGTACGGTTTTACCCCAAATGTCCCCGGCGTCTCGAATCTCTATCTCACCGTTATGAATGTAGATATAGACTGGATTTTTGGCCTTGCCCTTGATGACGAGGTGATGAAAGCCAGCCCAGGCCAGTTCCGGTGCGAAAAATCCGCCCATATTCGCACTGCCGAGCAATCCGGTCAGCGGTGATTTAGCCATGACGTGCGTCCTTGCCGTGGCCGAAGCACATGTGGCTGTCAGGATGCCACCGCTAATCATTAGAACATTGTCCGGACCCAAAGGATCACAACCTTTTTTGGTATGGTTATAAAGCAGATAGGCATCCAGCCCCCGACCGCCCAGAAATTTCTTTCTGACATCAAGCGGAATGGGTTTTGTCTGGATATCACCCGTGGTGAGATCAATATATGCAATCTTCCTATTTAACGGCATATTATTTTACCCCTTTCTCTTGTAATTTTGCCTCTGCCAGTTTTCGATTGACTTCCCAGACCGGCCCGCGAATGCGAGGCAAGTTGGGATTGACCCAGTGGACCCGGTATTCCATGCCACATGTCGGGCATTTGGCCGTTTTTTTCCCTTTCTCCGGCTCGATTCTTTCCATACAAGTTGGATTGTGGCATCTAAACTTACCATAGGTCCTGGTCCTTCTTAGACTTTCAGCCGTTGATTGACCTTCGTTTTCAGTTGCCATGATACGCTCCTTTTTTATTGCTGGAAATCAGTTTGGGTTCATCATCGTGAACTTATTGGTGAATGAAAGTTAATACCATAGTGGTCTTTTTTGTCAAGTAAAAATATTGTCTTCTACCAAAATTATAAGTAGTTTTCTCGTATAAAGGATGATCAATATTTTCTCAGAAAGCGCCGCCCCAGACAGCTGAAAAACTAAAATCGTTTTTATATGTTCAATATGGTGAACAAATTTTGCCGGCTTATGAAATTTTCATCCATTTTACCGGACCGATTTTGGCAGCCGGCTCAGGCGCATTAAAGCCGAATCGTTTTGGGGGTTTCATCGGATTTTTTCGGACGTCTATGCCAGGGAGACATTTGCTGCAAGCGTTCTCCCATTTTTGCCTTTCGGCAGGTCGGACAACATTTTATGCAGTCACTGTCAAAGATCAAACCAATTTTCCCGATCTGGGATTCAGGTGCATAAAAAGCACCGCATCGCTCGCATGCCGCTAGTTCGACGGATTGAATCTCGCGTTTTGCAAGTACCTGTATAAACCGTTTTGCATTAATCTCATGCCGTAATTCCGCGGCGCCTTCCGGACAGACACTGACACATGACCCACAGCAGATACATTGGAAGTGAGCGTAGCTAAAAATTCGCAAATTTCCCCGATCTTTGGCCTCAAGCGTTTCTGTCGGACAATTCTGAACACATGCAGCACAGCCCGTGCATGTTTGGGCATTCAACCGGGATTTATAAAAAAGGAAAAGCGCCATCAGGATCATTAACTCTCCACTGATCATATGAATGATCACCATGTTGTCACCTAAAAAGGCGATAGATTCCAGCGTACCGTGCATTAAAAAATATCCGGTCAAAAATGGCAAGGCTGTCATAAGGATCAGCAGGATATCCTGGCTGGAGGAGCGCTGCCGCAAATCTTTTAAAATTATGCGCTTTGCCAGAAAATATGCAGCCAGGGCCAGAAGAATCAACGTCATCCCATCTGCCCATGTCTCCGGTAAAGCCATCCAGTCCCACTCAAATCTGGATTCAGACCACAAAACGATATGCCCGCTTAACCAGATCGGAACAATAAAGAGACAACCATGAAAAATATAACGCAGGGTGGTATAGAACGGTTTCTTGATAAGCGCTTTATGCAGGGGCAAAAAAAGGCGGCCGAGCGCACTGAAGATAGATGTCTGTCCTTTTGCTTCGGTCCTGCTGCTGTGCCTTATTATTGAGTGTAAAAAGAATGAAAGCCTTATTATAAGGCCCGCTAAAAATACAAAGGAGACTACCCACAATAAAGGGCCTTCAACAATTGCAAAAAGATCCATCTTGCATGAGCTCCTTGTATCCGACGGATATCTATAAAAACAGCACAATCAGAAGGAAAATGTTCATTATTATGAACTGTTTGCCGGAGGGAGCATACCATATTGCCGGGTGTTGTCAAGGGACATGTTTTTCATTTTAATCCAGTTTTTCCAACCATCTCGCCAATCCGGATGTCATTTAAAATGTAGGTTGACAAACAAGGCCCTCGAATTGTACTCTGGAAAAAAGTTTATTATGGCGAACAAACATGAAACGATACGGTGCACCTTCAGTAAAAAAGGCTTTCGCGATTCTTAGTGCTATTTCTTCATCCAGAGACGGCTTAGGGGTGAGCGAGCTAGCCAGGGATCTCAGTATGGCCAAAAGCACGGTCCACGGCATGACCTCGGCCCTGGAAGAAGTGGGGGCTGTTATGAGAGACCCGCAAACGAAAAGGTTTAAGCTGGGATTCACTCTTTTTGAAATCGGCCGGTCAGCCTATTCCCAGATTGACCTGAAAACCTCGGCAAGACCGATAATGGAAGAACTGATGGGAAAGGCCCAAACATCGGTTTTTCTGGGTATCCTGAATTGGGACCATGTGACGGTCCTGGATATTGTTGAATCAAGACAGGATTTTAAGATTACAGCCCCGGTAGGTACAACGATACCCCTTTTAGCCGGGGCCGTCGGCAAGGCCTTTCTGGCGGCAATGGATGAGGAACACGCTTTAAAGATCCTCAAATCAAAGGGATTGCCCCGGTTTACAGATAATTCCATTACCGATGCGGAGTCATACTATGAAGCGTTAAAACAGGTCAGGGAAAACGGGTATGCCGTTGATGATGAGGAATATATTTTAGGCGTCCGGGCGGTGGCATCGACGCTCAGGGGATTGGGGCAATTGAAGTCAGCCATCTGGGTCGTGGGGTTCAAAGCAAGTTTGGACGAAAAAAAAATGAAGATGATTACCAGGGAAATCCCAAGGGCCGCCGAGGCCATAAGCCGCCGTATCCAAGAACAGCTCCTCAACAAACGCAAAGCATCATAACCACTCATTTCTGGCTACTGGCAGCTGTTTTCTGGCTGCTGATCCGTAAGTTTAGTCAACTTGTTAATTGGTCTCGAATGGTCAAATAGTTTATCTTTCGTTATTTCGGCAAATAGTAAATTAATTGACCATTTCACCAAATCTTTAATCCTATGACGAATTAACCATTTAACGAATCAACTACTTAACCGTGGTCTAGCTGTTGTTGTTGTGGAAAACAAGAGATTTGACCGTAACCGGAAAAACTTGACCGGCCACCAAGGGTTCACCAATATCGATCCAATCGCCTTCTTTCAGATTTAGCTCATCGAGTGACAGTAAATTCGTTTTCAAATCAGTTTCACGACGAATTACGTTTCCAACACCGCATGCAATATCCGTATCGAAAATCAAAATAATCGGGATTTTATTCTGA
>JASFPY010000053.1:0-8915 GCA_050115755.1 Desulfobacteraceae bacterium
CCTCGGTAGTGGTGAACAGATAATATGAATGAATATTCATTCACATATCAAAGCCATTATTTATCTGTCAAGTAAAAAAGCACAACGCTTTAAATTAAGTTTTTACATTTATAAATAATAAATTTAAGTAGATATAAAAATGAAGGTTCTGGGAGCAAATAATGACAGATTTAAAATGGATTTAATACAAAAATTTCAGAGGTGAATAATCATTCAATAAGATGAATTGATCTGAGGCTCAAAGGCCGCCTGGTTAGTGCAGAAAACAGAAAACAAGGGTTATTGCTTCGGGCCAAACAATTGGATCTTTTTGGGTTTAACGGCAACAGACGATCCGGTTTCGGCCTCGGTTGCCGGCGGTTTCTCTGCCGGCTTGGCAGCCGATATTTGATTCGATCTGGCGACCATGGGTTTGCGGGTTTTTAACAAACTCGAGGGAATATATATTTCGTCACCAACCAACAATAAATTCGGATCAATATCCGGATTGGCCTTGGCAATGGCCTTGCGGTTTTCCGCATTCCCGGTGTACCACCGGGCGATGGCGCTAAATTTTTCGTCCGGCCGGGTAACTGTATGCGCAAAATATCCCGCAAGGGTTTTGCAGACCACTTTGCGGGGAAGCGGCTTCTGGGTTTTCATCATTTCCGGCGGAATGTTAATGGTATCTCCAACCGCAATTCGATGCGGGTCAAGGCCTGGATTTACCTGTGCAATCGCTTTCCAGTTCCCATAGCTTCCCGTATACCATCCTGCAATCAAAGACAGGGTTTCTCCGCGCCATCTTACCCGGTGCTCAAAATAATTAACGGGCTCGGGCGCAACGGATGTTTTCTCATCTTCGGAAGACGAAGATTTGGAACCCACCGCCTGCCATTTTTCTTTAAGCCAGCTTTTAGAAGCTGTGTATTTTTGACTGACAGTTTCTTTCGTGCCGGCACAACCAAACAGCATCACGATGATAATCCCTCCAGTGATGCAACTTCGAACCCGGTTTCTGACTGAAAACTTCATGAAACTTACTCCTTTGGTTCCGATATTTGATTTAAATAGGCCGCGGCTTGCGCATTGTCCGGATTGATTTCTACGGCCTGTTTGAGGCTCTTTAAGCATTGGCCGTGTTCGCCCAGCTGCTTCTGAACCATGGCAAGGTTGAAAAGGGCTTCATCCAGAAAATCAGGCTCCATTTGAACCACCCGTCCATACATCTCCCTGGCCCTGATATAATCTTCAGTGACCGCATAAATATATCCAAGATTAAAAAGGGCATTCGGCAGCTGAGGCTCGAGTTCGACGACCTTCTGGTAGGTTTCGATAGCCTGAGGATAATTCTTATCACCCAGGTAAATAAACCCGAGTTTGGACAAAACCGGTGCGCTGGCCGGTTTTATATCCAATGCTTTGAGCAATAACTTCTTTGCAAATTCCCTGTCCGTTGAGATCTGTTCTTCAGCCAGACCCTTCAATGCTTCGACGTAGGCATCTGAAAATTTCTTGATGGCGGCTTTATCGTCGGCCAGGATTGTTTCAAATAACGCCACTGCTGAGGAAAATTGTTTGGCATCAAGCGCTTCGCGGGCGGCTTTAATTTGATTTGCAATCGGATCAACACGCGGTGGCGACAATTCAATCGAATAGGCTGCAACAGATCGGTCGGAGGGCGTAAACGACAGTTCGGTCAGGCTGAGATTAAACACAAAGCCAATGATAATCATGGCGGCCACCGGCATAAACCGCCAGATGTGGCGCCTGAGCAGCTCCCATTTTCCCGGGGCGGTAAGAAAAACAGTGCTGCCGTAAGTTCCGTCAGTGTCGGGCGGCAAGCTGCCCGCATCGGATCGCTCATCCCTGTAGGCCTGCGTTTTTTCCCATAACGCGGTTTCTTCTACCGCCAATTCCTCCTTAAAAAATTCTTTGACAAAAGCGGCAAAACGCCTGCCATTGGTCCGGACAGACAGGTCAAAAATACATTCCTCCAGATCGGCGAGCATTTCCCCGCAGGTCTGATAGCGCTGATCGGGATCCTTTGCCAGGGCCCTTTCAACAACCGCATGAAGCTTTGCAGGAAGATCCGGCAAAAGCTTGTCCAACGGTTCATAACGGGCCTCACGCACCTGGGAATAAACCGCCATGGTTTCGCCTTCGAACATCCGGCGTCCGGCCAGAAGTTCGTAAAAAATAATCCCGGTAGAAAAAATGTCGGACCGGTGATCAATGGTTTTGCCGCAGGCCTGTTCCGGTGACATATAGGCCAGTTTGCCTTTTATCAGCCCCTCGTGAGTGGTGCTGTTGTGGCTGGCAGCCTTGGCGATGCCGAAATCGATAATTTTCACCTGACCCTCATAGGTCAGAAAAATATTCTGGGGGTTGATGTCACGATGAATGATATTCAGCGGTTCACCTTGCAGGTCTTTTAAATTGTGAGAATAGTCAAGTCCGGCACAGATATGCGAGATAATATAAAGGGTATTTTCCAGGCCCAGAGGGACGGCGGTTTTCGTGGCCTTATCGGTCAACTTGCGCAGATCCTTACCAAAAAGGTATTCCATGGCGATAAAGTATTCACCATCGATGCTGCCGAAATCGTAAATCTGAACGATGTTTTCATGCTGCAGCAATGCCGCAAGCTTGGCCTCATCGATAAAGGACTTCACCAGGTTGCCCTGATCGGTGAGGTGCGGCAGTATCTTTTTGATGGCGACCAGTTTTTCAAAACCATGCGCCCGGGTAACCTTGGAACGATACAGCTCGGCCATACCGCCAACAGCAATTTTCTGCAGCAGCTGATATTTACCGAATTTTTTGGGTTCGAAATCTTTCATTTGCTGGTTGGTATATCGGCAATTCGGGAAGGATACTTGAGAATGGATTTTCGAATGATGACACCAATTTGGATAAGCTTGCAGGGCTTAGGCTTAAATAACGAGGACGAGGACGACGGCGAGTACGAGAAACGATCTAAGGTTGTGCAACCCCCTACTCGTCCTCGTACTCGTCCTCGTACTCGATGTTGGTAATTTTTAGGCCTGTTCTATACCTTGTAGAGCAGATCGATATACCGCTCCAGCAGATCACCCACAACGCTGCGGACCGGCAGGTTGGCAGCCATACCGTAAATGGGTGCCATATGGCTGTTTGCATCCGGATGATTGCAGACCATTTCAACCCCGGCTTTTAAATCCGCGATAAATCGTTCGGCCACGCCGGGTTGGGTGTGCCTCAGCGTTACACAGAGGTGTACACAGGGAGGGTGGTGAAGGCCGTTGAGGCTCCATTTTTTGGATGTCAGATAATCCATTACCCGGTAGATATCCAGCGTTTTGGAACCGAAAGCGATGACCCATAGCGGATCGCCGAGTATGTATAGATCGGAAATTTCATGAATCCCCTTTTTGATTTGTGAGGCCGTTTCAAGTATTTTCCGACTGGATGCTAAATAACCGTTTTTACCGGTTTTGATCATGGCCGCCCAGCAAGCGGCACTCAGGGCACCGGGACGACTGCCCGCAAAGGTCGGTGAAAAATAAAGCCCTCCGGGCCAATCGGTTGATGTAAAATACTGATAACGCCTGAGCGCCGGGCTCCGATATAAAATGACGGATGTCCCTTTGGCCGCATATCCATATTTATGGGTATCTGCCGAAATTGAAGTCACCCCGGGCAACCTGAAATCAAACCGCGGCACCTCATAACCGAGCTTTTCCGCCCAGGGCAAAACAAAACCGCCCAGGCAGGCATCGGTGTGAAACCCAATTCCCTTTTTTCTGGCCACTTCAGACAGATCCGCGATCGGATCCACCATCCCGTGGGGAAACGATGGCGCCGAGCCGACCAGCACAATCGTATTGCGAGTGACCGCCCGGCGGGCTGCTGCGACATCCGCCCGGTAATCGGCGTCAACCGGTATGCGCCTGATTTTGATTTTAAAATATTCCGCCGCCTTATCAAAAGCGGCATGGGCGGTGACCGGAATGATCATCTCGGGCCGGGTGATCTTTTTCTGTTCCCGGGCCCAATCCCGGTATGTTTTCATTGCCAGCAGGATACTTTCGGTGCCTCCCGACGATACCACCCCGCAGATTTCCTGATCCTTATCCGATTCGGCCGCAACTGTATCGGCCCCCAGCATTTTGGCCGTCATGGATACGATTTCAGATTCGTATTTGGCACTGCTGGGCCACAGATCGGAGTGCAGGGGATTGCTCTGGGAATTCAGGGCGTAGACCTGATTTAAAAAATCGACGTGCGCCTCGTCACCGTGGTATACCGCACCGGAGGCGTATCCTTGTTTCCATCTGACCTGCTCCAGATCAGATAAGGCCTGCATGTCTTCGAGAATATCGGATGGATCGCGGCCGGTATCCGGTATTTCGGTCCAGGTTTCAAAACGACCCCGGTAGGGCTTCACGGTCCCTTCGAGTTCATTGATGAGGGTTTCAAATTCTTTCTTAACCGTTTGTTTGACAGCGGGTATATGTTTGATGCGATTGTAGAGCCAGGTCGCCATACGGGGATTGATTTTGCCGAGAAAACCTTCGCTAATTTTCTGAATATTCATTCATCCTCCCCGGTTTCATCCCACCCTGTTTTCAGATGGCGAGCACCGGCTATCAGACGCGATTCAGCCGTTTGAAGATCACTCTGTTGCGTTTATAAAGCGCCAAAAATTGGCGGTATAATCGATCATAGGTCTTGCGGTTTTTCGGGTTCGGTCGATAGGTTTGTGCAATTTCAACATGATCGGCAATGTCATCAACCGATAGGTAACCCATTGAAATGGAGGCCAGAAACGCGGCGCCGCGCAAATTGGCCTGGATGGGATCTTTGACCTGCTTGATGGTGCGATCGAAAACATCTGCAAAGATTTGACACCAGACACTGGAATTGGCACCCCCACCGATAAAATGGAGGGGGTCCAGTCGGCGTTTAATAAACTTTTCCAGGTACCCCAGCAGCCACTTTGAATTATATGCCACGCCTTCGAAAATCGCTCTGACCAGATGCTCACGGGTGGTGTTTAGCGAAAGATTAAAAATACCCCCCCGAACCGAATCATTTTCGACGGGTGTGCGCTCACCATACAGCCATGGCATAAAAATCACGTTGTTGCTTCCGGCCGGTGTCTTTTCGGCAATTTCATCAAAAATTTTATACACGTCCGGCAGACTGGACTCGGTCAGCAGTCGGTCTTTATGGTACAAAATATTGTCTCTTAAAAAATTCAGGCAGGCACCGGCGGTCTCCTGCTCATTGGCGATAAAATAACGCTCCGGAATCGCCGAAGGCAGCGCCGCCATATTGTGAAGCAGATCGGTTTTTTTAAAAGGCACGTGGCAGGTGATCCAGGAAGATGTGCCCACATAAAGATGCCCCTCGAAATCTCTAACAGCACCGGAGCCGATGGCGGCACTGGGGATATCCGGTGTGCCGGTTATCACAGGCGTATTTTCAGCGAGTCCCAATTCCTGTGCGACCTCTTTTTTAAGCGGACCCAGTATGTCCACCGCCCGTCTGAGATCGGGGAACTTATCGCGGGTAACACCGCAGATTCGAAGGAGCCGATCATCGTAGTCAATTTTAGCCGGATTGCGATTGTCGGTTATCCAATGGAGAGCAATTGAATCGTAGGAGGCGGCGAACTTTCCGGTTAATTTTAGATTAATAAAATCTTTAGGCTCCAGAAATTTGTATGTCTGCTCATAGCGTTCAGGATATTCGTTTTTTAGAAAAAGGATGTGGGCAATCGGGTCCTTGCCGGCATGCCCCGGCGCACCGCCGGTTAAACTCAGCCAGCGCCTCAGTTTTTGGATGCCGTAACCCGCGATATTGACCAGGCCGCCTGTGGTTTGTTCAATGTATCGGCTGCCGCGGGTATCCATCCATATGAGGGCATTGGACAGAGCGCTGCCGCTTTGATCAACGGCCACCGTTCCGGACCATTGGGTGGTGCAGCTCACGCATACAATATCTTCGGCCGCCACCCGGGTCTTGTTGAGAACCCGCTTTGCTGTGTTAATGATGGCCCGCCACCACTGATCCGGATCTTGCTCGGCACCGCCATTTTCCAGGATAAGCAGGTCTATGCTTTCAAATTCATAATCAATTAATTCACCACGGGTGGAAACCAGTGCGGATTTTGGCCCGGAGGTTCCGAGGTCAATGGCCAGGATATATTTATCAGCGGCAGCTTTCAATTTATTCGGCCTGATGCTCGAACCGGCCGTTCGCTGAAATTTGCTTCTTCCTTGAGCTTTTCCTTGCGCACATGGTCGAATTTTTCAGCTACGGCAATGAATGCGTCAATCATCTCCGGATCGAAATGTTTTCCCTTTAACTGTATAATCATATGCATGGCTTTGGCATGGGAGTAGGCATTTTTGTAAAGGCGTTTGGTGGTCAGTGCATCATAAACATCTGCCACGGCAATGATACGGGCAGACAGGGGGATGGCTTTTCCTTTCAGCCCTCGCGGATAGCCGGACCCATCCCATTTTTCATGATGATTGTAAGCAATTTCTTTTCCGATCGCCAGGAAGGATTTTCCCTCGATCTGCGATTCAATGGCTTTTAGCGCATTGCCCCCCATTAATGTGTGACGTTTAATGATTTCAAACTCTTTTCCTGTGAGCTCTCCGGGCTTCAGCAATAACGCATCTGGCGTACCGACCTTTCCAATATCGTGCAAAATTGAAGACTGGTAAATGTCGTCAATGTATTGCTGATCGATGACACCGCTAAATTTGGGGTTCTTTGCCAGTTGCGCCGTAAGGATCCTGGCATACTCCCGGATTCTTTCCAAGTGTGTGCCGGTTCCTTCATCTCTGTATTCAGCGAGCTTGGCAAGACCCAGAATTGTTGCGGTTCGCGCTTCATGTATTTTGCGGTAGGATTCCAGTAGATCCATTTCCATTTTCTTCTTTTCGGTTCGATCCCGCAGTACGCCGCGATACCCGATTGGCTGGCCCTTTGAATCCCGTAGCAGGGATGCCGACGCTTCAATATGCCGGATGTTGCCGTCTAAATTAAATTCACAGTCAAAGGCTTTAGCCGGCTGGCCGGTGCGCCGACATGCCAAAAAAGTTTCATATATCCTTCCGGCATTCTCATCGTCCATAAAGTCCCAAAAATTCATAAACCTTAAATCGACCTTGGGGACGCCCAAAATTTTGCTCAACGAATCGTTTACAAAAACGAAATAACCCTCAAAATCGACCTCATAGTAACCTTCTTCAATGCTTTCCAGAATGGTTCGGTATTTTTCCTCACTTTCTTTTAAAGCTTCCAGCGCTTTTTTGCGTTCATTGATGGTAAACTGGACGTGGGAGCCAAACATCAGGAACAGGCAAAATACAATTAAGCGCGGCCAGACCACGCTGATATTCGGCCCGAATATTTCCTGATAGAAACTGATTTCTTCCGGAGAAAAAACGTTTAGCAGGGACTCCAGCGCCCAGTACAAAGCCCCCAGAAAAATTCCGGTCAGCACCATATAGTCGGCCATATCGACGCGGTTACTGAAAATTTTTTTGAGTTTATTCATCGAATCGCTTCCCGAAAAGCTACTCGCTATCTCAAAATTCACAATTCATCTTCGAGATAGCTTCCTGAAAAGTTGACGAAAAAGGCACTCTTTGATAAAATTTTTTATCAGGTCAACGGTATCGTTTTATGAATACTTTTTAAACTGAATAAGCAAGGTAATATAATGAATTCAAGAATTAAGCAATATATTCTGATTGCGGTTCTCGCGGTGGCTGCATATTTCATCATGAACAATCATTTCATATTTTACGGAACCAGTGTCCATTTGCTTAAAAAACCCTCACTCCACCTGCACTATACCTTTTTCAGCATTAAAAACAAAAGACCCAGCAGTATCATGAAAATCGATTATCTGCGGGATGCCGGTATCGGTGACTTGATGGTGGAATTGGGAATGATTGATCAAGAGCAACGCGCGAAGCTGGAAAGCGAATATCCCCAATATTAACCCGTCTGGTTCAGCATGTTGGCAAAGACCACCAACATTCCACTCATTTGGGGTGACATTTCTTCAAATCGAATACCCAGGGCCAGGCTCCGCTGCTCCTCTTGATAAACTTCATTGCTCCAGACAATCGATCCCAGCACATTGACGGTCATCGCCTCTGATGGCAATGAAATTTCGATTTTGGCGTTTTTTATACTTTTATATATCGAAGGAACATTGGCATATTTAGCATCCAGCACAATACACATCCCATCGACGGAAATATCTCTCGACGTGCCATCGAGTATGAGCCCGTAATAGCCGGCTGTGCCCGGCCATATTTTTAGATTGGTTTTAACCGGCAATTTATGTCGATCGGCCTTGCGAACAGCGCACTGGACTTCCACTTCCGCTTTAGTCGAACGCACTTTGAATAAATCAATAATTCCCAATTCGATGGGGGTATGACGCCGGCATATATGTATTAATTTATCCCGGAAGATTCTGGCCAGTTCGGTCTGAGTGATGGATTTGGTGTGGGAGTGCGACCGCTTGCTTTCATTTAATGGATAAATGTGCCCGAAAAAATCGTTTTCAGCTAAATAGACGGTTGACTTACGATGATCAAAATCATTTTTCTCCAGAGGCTCATAGGTTGTTGCCTTGATATTTCCAGCAACAATAAAGTAAAGGGCATTTTCCTCATCGCCGATTTTATTGATCGTTTTGCCGGTCGGCAGGCGCATCAACTCCATCGCATTCATAACAGTGGCCAACTCGGTGTGGGATAACCGTGCCAGAAACCGATTTGTTGGTATTTCATGGTACTTGCTCTTGTGGAGGATGCTCCAGAATTTTTGGCTTTCTGCGTCAGTCGGCGGATGAATCCGCCATTTTAAAACCTGACAGACGACAGCCTGCAATAATAAACCGGCCGCAGCATAGA
>JASFPY010000054.1:0-8907 GCA_050115755.1 Desulfobacteraceae bacterium
GCCTGGACACTGTGGGAACTGAAGGCGGCTAAAGTCGATCCGGCTAAACTCGGTATTCCCAAGCCGTAAACTTTAAAACCGTGGGGGACAGGTATCAAAAGATGCCTGTCTCTCACCTATTTAAAAAACCACTAACCGGCGCTTATCAATCCATTTTATTATTCCGACATCCTCGAGGAATTTTGCAATATGATCGAAAAAGAAAAACTTAGAAAAGCCGACGTGTTTACCGCCATCGTCATTTTTCTGTTTGGCGCTTGGATTGTCTGGCAGGCGTCCAAAATGCCCATGAAAGATAGCTGGGGCGGCGTACAAAATGTCTGGTTTGTCTCGCCGGCTCTCTTTCCGCTATTTGTTGGCGCAGTGATCATGCTGCTGGGTCTATTACTCTTTAAAACAGCGTTAAAAACCATCGGTATGAAAACCTTCGGCAACACCCTGCAATGGTTGTTGAGCAAAAACCTGCTTCAGTTTTTAAATTCAGTTTCCATTTTACGATTTTATGGGATTGCCGTCCTTTTTTTAACATTTGTCTACCTGAACATCCCGCGAATCGATTTTTTCCTGAGCGCCGTTCTGTTTTTAAGCGTGTTTATTACGATGTTTTATTTCGATGAGGCGGAGCTTTTAAAAAAGCTCTTTTTTTTCTATCTGGCGGGCACTGTCTTTTTCATTTTTTACTTTGCACTAGGTTTGGACGGACGGCTCAGTCAGGTTTTACCCTTTACAAAAGATATTCTGGCACTGGGTTTCATTCTCGCCTATTGCCTGTTTGCCTGGAAATTGATCCGCGGCAACCCGGAATTGCGCAAAAAATTTCGAACCGGCTTGATTGTCGCCTTTGTGACGCCTTTTCTCGTTGGTATGATTTTTAAATACTTTCTGCTGGTACCCTTGCCGTCTGAGGGCATGGTAGTCGCAGTTGTGGATGCGATCTGGTACTTCGAATTTTAATTTTTCGACTAGGAAGGGAATCGGTTCTCCATGATGATTTTCGAAAGAATCGGGACCTATTTTCAGATGGTGTTACATCTGGCAGCGGACCCGTTGAATATACTCATTTTACTTTCCTCGGTGATGCTGGGGATCATATTTGGCGCCATGCCGGGGCTGACTTCTACCCTGGGCGTGGCGCTCTTGACCGCTTTAACTTACGGCATGGATACCCCCACCGCCATGCTCTGCCTGCTGTCCATTTATGTCGGCGGAACCTACGGCGGCTCGTACGCATCGATTTTGATAAACATCCCCGGAACGGCAGCATCCGCCGCCACCGCCCTTGACGGTTACCCGCTGGCCTGCAAGGGGGAAGGCGGTCGCGCCATCGGTTTGACCACGACGGCATCGGCTATCGGTACAATTATCAGCATGCTGTTTCTTGTCAGCATTTCTCCGTTAATTTCCTTCTTTGCACTGCAATTTACTTCCTTTGAATTTTTTCTGCTGGCATTTTTCGGTATTCTGATCAGCGGGACCCTTACCAGCCCGGATCTCGTCATCAAGGGCTGGATATCCGGTTTTCTGGGGCTTTTTTTAGCCTGCGTCGGTCGCGACCTGTTGCAGTTCTATCCCCGGTTTACATTTGGCATTCCTGAACTTGACAGCGGCATCGAGGTAGTACCGGTCCTGATCGGCGCCTTTGGCATTCCGCAAATTATTCAGGTCCTTAAAGACCGCTTCCAGATCGGCGAAACCCAGAAGTTTCAGCGCATCCTGCCGGAATTTGGCACCATCGTTAGAAATATTCCGCGAATTATCCGCTCAGCCCTCATCGGTGTCGGTATCGGCTCGGTCCCCGGCATTGGCGAAGACATCGCCGCCTGGGTCTCATACGGCACGGCTAAAAACACATCCAGGCATCCCGAGCGCTTCGGCAAGGGGGAAATTACCGCTGTTTTATCCACCGAAGTGGCCAATAACGCCTGCGTGGGCGGTGCCATGATTCCGCTGCTCAATCTGGGCATCCCGGGAAGCCCACCGGCGGCCATGTTGCTGGGCGCCCTGATGCTGCACGGCGTTACACCCGGACCCATGATTACCTTTGAGCATCCCACTTTTATAATGGAAGTGGCTGCCATTTTATTGCTGGCTTCGTTAAGCATGTGGGTGGTAGGAATGCTGCTCGCCAAACAGGTGGTCAAAGTGTTGCGGATTCCGGCCCAGCTTTTTATGCCCATTATTGGAATCCTGTGCATCATCGGCTCCTACTCACTGGGAATCAACATCTGGAATCTGTACCTGATGCTGCCGGTGGGAATTATCAGTTATTTTCTGATCGAAATGGGGTATCCCATTGCACCGCTGGTCATCGGCGTGATTCTGGGCCCCATGGCCGACGAAAACCTGAGACGGGCGCTGATGGTCTCCCAGGGTAGTTTTATGCCAATTTTTCAGCGACCGGTATCGCTGGCTCTGTTTTTGGTGATCGCATGGACGGTGGTCAGTCAGTTTCCGACCTTCCGTCATTTTAAAGATAAACTGATGGGAAAAATATTCCGTCGTAAATCCTGCGAAGCCGACTTTGATGATTCCGATGTGCCCGAGGAGAGATAATTCGATGAAAGGAGGATTCGATGTTAAAGATGGCTATCATCACCGGTTTTTTGTCTCAGACCAAAGACCGCTTTCACGAATACAATAAGCCGTTGGACCTCGATCAAAAATTTAAGCTGATGACCCAGATCGAGGGTTACGACGGCGTGGAGATCGTTTATCCCTATGAGGTCAGCGACCCACAGACAACCAGAGACGTTTTGGACAAATACGGCCTCAAAATTGCTGCAATAAATGTGAATGTTAAGGCCGAGCCCGAGTTTCGCAACGGCGGCTTGACCTCCCCCGACAGGGGGGTTCGTGACAAGGCCGTGCGTTTTATCAAAGAGGCCAAGGATTTTGCCGCCGCCGTCGGCGCCGACAAAGTGACCTGCTGCCCCCTGGGTGACGGCTATGAATTTTCCTTCCAGTATGATTATGCCACAACCTGGAAATATTTGATCGAAACCTTTGGCGAAGCCGGTACCTACAAAACGGAAATACCGCTTTGCATCGAGTACAAACCCAGCGAAACCCGCGGTCACTGTTTTGTTGACACGGCTGCCAAAGCGCTGTGTCTGCTCAACGATATTCAGTGCAAAGAGATGGGGGTCACGCTGGATTTCGGGCATTCCATGTACGGCAACGAAAATCCAGCCGAGGCCGTTTCGCTTCTGGCACAAAGCCCTTACCGATACTACATCCATATCAACGACAATGACGGCAAATGGGATTGGGATTATTTTTGCGGGACCAAACATTATTTAGAGTATGTCGAATTTTTGTATTACTTGAAAAAATATGGCTACACCGATTACCTGACCTCGGATACATCACCGACCCGCTGGGATATCAGAGGCACCTTCGAAGCCAACAGCCGCATGTCCAATAAAATATGGAATCTGCTGGGACATATCGATCTGGACGAATTTGAGGGATTGATTGCTGCCGGCGATTATCTGCAAACATGGAAGTTTATCGAGGCCAACATCTTTTCGTTAAAATAACGATGGAAGAAACTAAAGCAAAGGAGTTTGGATCAACATGTCGCAAAAACCCATGAGCGTAGAGGAGCTCGAGAAAATGGCGGTGATCATCCGCTGTGACATCATCGATATGATCTGCACCGCGGCTGCCGGACATCCGGGTGGATCGCTTTCAGCAGCCGATGTGGTGACGGCGCTTTACTTCCGGGTGATGCGCATCGATCCTAAAAATCCGGACTGGCCGGATCGCGACCGCTTTATTCTTTCCAAAGGCCATGCCTGTCCGGTCTGGTATGCCGCCCTGGCGGAACGCGGCTATTTTGACAAATCCAATTTAAAAACCCTGCGCCGCATGGGCAGTATTCTTCAGGGCCACCCGGACATGCGCAAAACCCCGGGGATCGATATGACCGCCGGTTCTCTGGGCCACGGGCTGTCGGCAGGACTGGGCATGGCGCTGAGCGGTAAGCTGCTCCAAAAAGATTACCATGTCTTTGTGATCATCGGGGATGGCGAGTCCCAGGAAGGATCCATCTGGGAGGCCTCCATGGCAGCGCCCAACTTCAAGCTGGATAATCTGACCGCTATTTTGGATTACAACCACCTGCAAAACGACTACAGCCTGGAGGATATAATGCCCATTCATCCGGCGGTTGATAAATGGAAGGCCTTCGGCTGGCACGTTCTCGACATTGATGGACACGATATGGCGCAGGTGGTGCAGGCACTGGAGGAAGCCAAAGCTCACCGGGGCGCCCCCACCATGATTGTGGCCAACACGGTTAAAGGCAAAGGGGTCTCCTATATGGAAAATGTGTGTGAATGGCACGGTAAGGCGCCCTGTCAGGAAGAGGCCGATCAGGCTTTAGAAGAGCTCAGGAGGTAAATAAGGTGACACTAAATAATTACCATTATCTTCGTCGCGAAATCGTATCGCTGCTGGCAACAGATGATCTGTTTACCAAAGCCGAGCAGCAGCCGACGCGCTATTCCTACGCCGAAGCCATGCTTGAACTGGGAGAGAGAAATCCCAAAGTCGTGGTGCTCGATGCGGATGTTTCCAAATCGGTAAGAACCAACGCGTTCGCCGAAAAGTTTCCGGATCGTTCTTTTAACTTTGGAGTGGCCGAACAGAACATGATGGCCGCCGCCGCCGGAATGGCAACCACCGGTCTGATTCCCTATGCCACCACCTATGCGGTTTTTGCCAGCATGCGCGCGCTGGACATGGTGCGCAACAGCATCCACTATCCGAAACTGAATGTAAAAATAGCCGCCAGCCACGGCGGCATCACGCCGGGACCCGACGGTGTCACCCACCAGGGGCAGGAAGACCTGTCCATCATTCGCGCGATTGCCAATTCCACCATCATCGCGCCGGCCGATCCGGCGACCACCAAGCTGGCCGTATGGGCTGCCGCCGAATTTGACGGTCCGGTTTACCTCAGCTTTACGCGGGATCCGGTGCCCGCGATCTTTGATCTCAATTACCCCTTTAAAATCGGCAAAGCGGTCACGGTGCGCGATGGAACCGATGCCACCATCATCGCCATCCGGGACCTGGTGGTCCAGTCGTTGATCGCTGCCGAGCGCTTGGCCGCCCGGGGGATGGATATCAGGGTAATCGATTGCCACACGCTTAAACCGCTGGATGTGGAAGCTGTATTGCAGGCCGCTAGGGAGACCGGTGCCATCGTTACGGCCGAAAACAATATGTTCTTTGGCGGTCTTGGCAGTGCGGTTGCCGAGGTGCTGGTGGAAAATCATCCCATCCCCATGAAACGCATCGGGGTGCGGGATACCTTTGCCGAATCCGGCCCCTATCTGGATCTGCTGGACAAGTATGCGCTTTCCGCCGATCATATTGCCCGGGCTGTGGAGCACGTGCTCAGCAGAAAACATAAACGTTAATCAAGAGAGGATTAATTGCAATGGATGAACTCGTTATTTGCGTAGCACCCTATCCAGGCGAAAAACAGGAGGAAAAATTTCCCGGAACGATGGATGTTGCAGATGAGGTGGTCCGATCCTACAATGCCGGTGCATCCATCGCTCATCTGCATGTTCGCGATGCACAAGGATTGCAAACCGTGGATACTGAACTGTTTCGAAGAGATATCGAAAAAATACATGACCGTTGTTCGATAATCATCGAAGGCTCCACCGGCGGCGCACCGGAACACACGCTTGAGCAAAGATGCGTCTCTTTTACAGTCCCAGGTGTCGAGATGGGCTCCTTGAATCTGGGTTCCATCAATCTCTGGGATGGCGTATACGGCAATAAAATCTCGGATATCATATTCTATGCCAGCGAACTTAAAAAGAGAAATGTAACGCCCTTTATGGATTGCTTCGATCTTTCTCATTTCAGCTGTGTTCCCAAACTCGCAGACCAGGGCCTGCTTTCAGCGCCCTATACCTTTGGCCTGGTTTTTGATGTACCCAATGCGTTGCCATATCAGGATCGATATCTCGACATTTTTTTGCAGGAACTCCCTGATAACAGTATCTGGTTTTTGACACGTCACCATGCCAAAGGCGTCAAGGATTTTATGAGGGCCCTGGAAAAAGGCGGTCATGTGCGGGTCGGTTACGAGGACGGACCATTTCTATCCACGGGCGAGCGGGCCCGGTCCAATGCGGAGCTGGTCGAAGAGGTGACCAAGGCTGCGCGGTCGGTCGGCCGGGAAGTTGTGACACCGGACAGGGCTCGCACCATGATCGATATAAAATAAGGATAAGGCCGATGACCGATCTAGATCATTTTATTTTACCGGAAAATCCAGATGCCGGGGATTATCTCATTGCAACCTATCTTCTGCGAAAGGAGATAGATAACCCGGAAGAGATTCTAAAGCTGGCCGTTATGATGGTCACTGAACAAACCACCGGAACCTGGATTCGGGTGCCGGGCGAGAGCGCAGATGTCATTGAAAGATTCCGCGGCAAGGTGCTTGGCATCTATGAAATACCGGATACGGAACAGTTCAGCAATGCCCCGGCTGGCGAGCGTGCCTTCATCATGCGTCTTGGTTTTCCCTGGCAAAATTTCGGGCCCCAGATTCCGATGATGCTGACCACCATTTTCGGAAATATATCCATGATTGGGGACATCAAGCTGCTTGACGTGCAATTTCCCAAAACGTTTGTTGAAAAATTTCCGGGACCTCGTTTTGGAATCCGCGGTATCCGCAAGCTGTTGGGTTTGGCAGAAAGGCCCTTGCTGAACAATATGGTTAAGCCTTCAACTGGAATCACACCGCAGCAGGGCGCTGAATTACTCTATCAGGCCGCCGTGGGAGGAACGGATATCGTCAAAGATGATGAGGTGTTGGGGAATACGGAATTATCGCCTGTTTTAAAACGCGTGGAACTCTATATGAAGAAGCTGAAACAGGCTGAAAATGAAACAGGAGAAAAAAAGCTGTATGCGGTCAACGTCACCGACGAACCCGAAAACTGCATCAAACTGGCACAGGCGGCTGTGAACAACGGAGCCAATGCAATTTTGGTTAACTTCCTGCCGGCAGGCCTCGGGCTCATCACCTCCCTTTGCCGCAACGCCGAAATAAAAGTCCCGATTTTGGCGCACCTTGATTTCGGCGGCGCATTATATGCCAGTCCCTGGCACGGAATCAGTTCAGCACTGTTGTATGGCAAACTTGCTCGGTTGGCCGGCGTGGATCTACTCTGTATTCCTACACCTTACGGGAAATTCTCCCTCAATCATACAAAGTACATCCAGATCGTCCACAATCTCAGAAGCCCCTTCCATGACGTGCCCAAAGTCTGGCCGATTGCCGGGGGGGCCATCAAGCAGGGACACATCCCCAAGCTATTTGATGACCTCGGCCGTGACTTTATCATCGGCGCCGGCGGGGCCATTCACGCCCATCCCATGGGAGCGGCCGCCGGAGCCAGAGCTTTCCGACAGGGCATCGATCTGATGATCAAATACGGCAAATGGGAAGGTCAGGAGCTGGGCCGGGAGTTGAAGGTAGCGATCGAGGCCTGGGGCGGGGTGTGAACCCATGGATAAAGAAAGCGTACGGATCGGGTTTTACGGAGATGACTTCAGCGGTACGACGGCCACCGCCGAAACCTTAACCCAATCAGGGGTGGCCACGGTCATTTTTACGAATCCGCCGTCACCGTCATACTTAAAACGTCACTTTTCCCGAATTAGCGCAGTGGGTATCATGGGCACGGCGCGCACGCTGCCTGCCGATGTCATCAAACAGGAGCTGGCACCGGTATTTGATGTCATGAAATCTTACCGCGCTCCCATCTATCTATATAAAATTTGCTCCACTTTCGATTCTTCCGCCCGGGTAGGCAACATCGGCAAGGCAATTGAGCTTGGCCTGGAAATCTTCTCGCCGGAATTTGTACCGGTACTTGCAGCTGCCCCAAAACTGGGACGCCACACGGTGTTTGGAAATCATTTTGCGGCTGTGGGTGACGGTGAAATCTTTCGCCTGGATCGGCATCCGTCCATGTCCAAGCATCCGGTGACCCCCATGCAAGAAGCGGATCTGTGCAGGCATCTGGCCAAACAGACCGAATTAAAAAATGGTCTTGTAAATATCCTGGATATCAATGCAGGGCCGGCCATGATAGATTCACAGATCGACAAATTGGTTTCTGCCGGAGTGCCCATTATTTTTTTTGACTGCATTACCGATAATGATTTAAATACCATCTGTGAAACGATTTTTGGCAGAATTTCTAAAATTAAACCATTGTTTTTCGTTGGATCTCAAGAGTTAGGATACGGCCTGGCGGCTGCCTGCAATGAAGCCGGGCTTCTGCCAGCGCGAGACAAAATGCGTTTGCCGGATAAAGCGGGCAAAGATAGAGGCCCCCTTCTGGTCCTTTCAGGAAGCTGTGCCACCGTAACCGGAGAGCAGATAAGATGGGCCCGGAAAAATGGATTTGCGGATGTCTCAATACAGCCACAGGACCTGTTGGATTACGATAAAAAAAATTCTGTAAAGCAAAAAATTGTCGGCCAGGCCCTAAAGGCACTGGCGGATGGCCACTCCGTCATCCTACACACCGCCATTGGGCCGGATGATTCACGAATAAAGGCCATGGCACAGGCGACCGAAAAATTATCTTTAAGCGATACCGAAGCCAATGAAATACTGGGCAATGCACTGGGAGAACTGGCACGGGAGATCGTGGGCAACTCACGGGTGAAACGCCTGGTGATCGCCGGAGGTGATACGGCAGGAAGGATACAGCAGTCCCTTCAAATAGGAGCTTTACAGGTTTCAAAGTCGGTTGGAATCGCCGCGCCGCTATGTTATGTATACAGTAAACAACCCGAATTCAATGGGCTGGAGATGGCCTTTAAAGGCGGTCAGATTGGAAGCACCGATTATCT
>JASFPY010000055.1:0-8752 GCA_050115755.1 Desulfobacteraceae bacterium
CATGAGATCATTGCCGATCCGACCCTGGCAGATGCCATTCTCGATCGGCTGGTTCATAATGCCTATAAACTTGTACTCACGGGTGAATCCATGAGAAAAAAGCAATCCAAATTGACTTAATGAAAGTTATTTGAGGTGTTTTTAAAAACAGCGTCGCTTCGCTCCGACTGTTCGGCATCTCCCGGACAGCTGTTCGGCTTCCTTCGGAATCACTGTTCGCGATCACCAGAATACGCACTTTTAAGGTTTCATTTGGATTTGCAAAAATTTAACAAGCCTACCAAATTGTGTAAGCAGGCACGATATCCACAATAGGGCACTTGAAAAAAAATCAACATTTGTACACCCATTATTCAAGTAGTGCCTCGGCAAGAAATCTTCAATTTTAGTGTCAACTTTACAAAACAATTCACTGATAATTATGTCACAGATCAGATCTATGAGGTATCTTTCTATATTTATATATTTTTAAAAGCATAGACGCGTTCTTCTTAATTTACATAGAAAATAGTCCCTATCTGGATTTCTCTCACTGTAACTTAGCTTATAATGTTGTTTTTTCACTTGCATTTTCGATAATGATTGGATATCCAAAAAACGATCATATCTCTATCAATTTTCTTCCTAAAAAGGGCATAAAAAATCATGCTTTCCGAGAGAAGAAAATCCCAAATATTGGAATTCCTCAAACAACATCAACAGTCCAGTGTTACTGATCTTTCCAAACGATTCGAGGTCTCAATTCCAACAATTCGCAGAGATCTCACAACCCTTCAAAAACAAGGTTACATTCGGCGCACCCACGGGGGCGCTGTTTTGGAAAAGCGCAGTTTAATTGATCTCTCCTATCTGGAACGAGAACAAAAATTTACCCAACAAAAAAGATATATTGCCGAAAAAGCCGTTGAATTAATCCAAGCTGGGGATCGCATATTTTTCAGCGACGGCACCACCATTATGCAGATAGCCAAAGAGCTTTTGAAAAAGAAAATCCCTTTAGAGGTAATGACAAACAGCATAAAAGTCGCTGATATACTTCTTTTTAAGAACGAAATTGATGTCATTTTGATCGGAGGCAGCATTCGCGAACATTCTTACGCGTGTTCGGGACCTTTTGCAGAGCTGGTTATCGATTCCTTAAATGCCAATAAGGCTATAATCAGTGCTGATGCCTTTCATCCGACGTGGGGTATCAGTATTCATTCGATTGCCATGGGATCCGTGACTCGCAAAATGATTGCCAAGTCCGACCTGGTAATTGCAGTGGGAGACAGCAGTAAAATGAGAACCCCCGCAGCCATGAACGTCTGCACCTGGAAGGAGGTTGACATATTTATCTCCGATTCTATTTCGATTGAATCATCTAATATGATTAAAAAAAATTCTGTTGAAATCATAATTTAACTCATAAAGACAAACATGGTGAAAGAAATATGAAAAAAACACAGTATCTATTCTGCCCGGGGCCAGTTATGGTTTCCGAAAAAGTGCGCCAAGCGCTGCTACATCCCGACATGTGCCATAGAGTCCCGAGTTTCGAAAACGTCATTCAAAAGGTTCAAAAAGACCTTCTAAAGATTTATAAAGCCAATGAAGACTATACCATTCTGTTGATCACAGGATCGGGTACTGCTGCCAATGAAACCGTGATTTCTTCATACTTTTCTGCAGATGACAAAGTTTTGCTGATTCACAATGGAGAATTCGGAGGACGGCTGGAACAACTTCTCCAGATTCATAATATAAAGACAAACATCCTAAAGTATGAATGGGGTCAACGACCAGATGTATCGGAAATTGAAAGAGAATTAAAAAAAGATCCGCAAATAACAACTGTTATGATGGTCTTCCACGAAACCAGTACCAGCGTGATTAATCCGGTTCAAAAAGTCGGCGAATTGGTCCAGCGTTACGGGAAGACATATATTGTTGACGGCGTCAGCGCGGTCGGCGGTGAAGATCTGGATGTTGTCAGGGATAATATTGATTTTTGCACCTGTTCATCTAACAAATGCCTAGCCAGTTTTGCGGGGGTAGGTATAATCTGCGCTAAAATATCAAAACTGGAAGCAACCCAGAACAATAAAATCAGAGTTGCCTACTTGAACCTGCATCGACTTTATCATATGTCAAAAACACTTCACCAGACCCCCAATACACCCTCGGTAACGATGTTTATCTCCTTGCAGGCTGCGGTGGAGCGAATTTTTGAAGAAGGGCTGGAGGAGCAAATCAACCGTCATAAGCGCTGTGCCCAAATTATTCGCGATGGTGTCAGAAAAATGAGCCTCGAGCTGCTTGTAGATGATAACGTTGCTTCGAACACCGTCAGTTCCGTTTTTTTGCCGGCTGAAATCCCCATGGAGAAATTTATTGACACTATGGAAGAAAAGGGCTTTACCGTTTATGCGGGTAAAGGTCCCTTAAAGCCAAAAAATATGTTTCAAATTGCCAATATGGGAGAAATCAACGAAGAAATGTGCGACATCTTTTTAAAAACCATGCAGGAGACATTGTCGGAATTATCGCAGACGCAGTCTTAAACTGTATTCATTGTGCCAGGCGGACTCGCTATTCTGATCTTATAATCTTATAGCTGATTTTGTTAAATTTGAGGAAAAGGTATTTTAGCTTGGCAGGGTTTATTGCCCGCTCAATGTGAACCCTTTTTAGAAAGGAGGATGTAGATGAAGAAAAACCTGGAAAAAACACTCAACAAACCTGTTACCCGGCGTTCATTTCTCAAAAAGAGCGCCACAGGAGCTGCAGCGGCATTTACGGTCGCGAGCATGGGGCCATTCGTTCGAACTTCGAAAGCCGCCAAGTTGGAGTTGCGCTGGTTGGGATGGGAACATTACAATGTAAAGAAACTTACCGCCAAATTCGAAAAAGAATATGATTGCAAGGTCAGCGCAGGATTTTTCGATGGAAACTCAGAAGCATACAACAAACTGCGCGGCGGCGGAGTAAAAGATTTTGACCTGGTGATGGCCGACGGTTTCTGGCCCAGGCTGTATGCCAAACAGGGCCTGACGCAACCGGTTGATTACGGTAAGATTTCAAACATGCAATACGTATTTCCGGTGTTTACCCCCCCCAATTACATGCTGTTGCAAGAAGAAAACGGCAAAAACATGATCGCTGCACCCAACTGCTGGGGAGGATACGGTATCACCATTAACATGGACAAAGTGGCCGAAGAAGACTCCGATTCGATTTTCCTCCTCTACAATCCAAAGTATAAAGGACATCTTTGTGTCAGTTCACGGTTTGAGGAAAATATTGCCTTGACCGGTATCTTAGTTTGCCACAGGATGGGCACAAAAGACAAACCACGTCCGGATGGAAAGTCATTCAATCCTTACGTGCTGTATGATAACGAACTAGAGGAGTGCAAAAAGCTTCTCGTCGAGCAAAAAAAATATCTGCTTACCCGCTGGAACGACGAGGCTACCTTAGAGCGGCTGCTTCGCGCCCAGGCAGTATGGGCGGCCCCGGAATGGTCTGGTGTATATCGTCTGATTCATTTTGATTACCTTGACGGCAAGTCCAAACTTCGTATGAAGCATTTGCTGCATCCCAAAGAAGGCGGACTGGGTTGGGTAGACACTTGGTGTGTGACATCGGGGGTCAAAGACAGTGAGAAAATGGAACTCGCTCTCAAGTGGATTAACTTTCGCCTCAAACCCGAAAACATGGTCGTGGTCGCTGAAGAGATCGGCTGGGCACCAACGGTAGACGTGCGCAAAATGATCCCAAAACGCTATGTCGATACGCTCTTTCTGAACAATACGGATGCCATCAAGGGCTTGTATCAATTTGACGCGCCCTCATCTCCGGAAAAATGGGAACGCATCTGGTCCGAGGTCGAGGCTGCTTAACCTGTTATCACAATAAGCTTGGGTAGCAGCGCCGTCGTGTCGGCAGCGCTGCTACACCATTGCCCAGCTTTATAAAATTGAAAGATAGCTATGACAGAGCCTGCTTTAAAACTGGAGGAAGTTGAAAAAACTTTTGATAAAGTTCGTGCCGTTGACAACGTGAGCCTTGAAGTTGATAAAGGTGAATTTTTTTCGCTGCTCGGGCCCAGCGGTTCTGGGAAAACCACCTTGCTGCGAGTGATTGCAGGCCTGGAAACACCCGGCAACGGTAGGGTTCACATCGGCGGGCGCGATGTGACGCGGCTTCCGCCTTATGCGCGCGGTATTGGTATGGTATTTCAGGATTTTTTGCTGTTTCCCCATAAAATTGTCGCCGAAAATATCACTTTTCCATTAAAAATGCAGGGATTGCCGGAAAACAGAAAGAAAGAGCAACTCAATTGGGTTCTTTCCCTGGTTCGAATGGAAGGGTATGAGGAGCGATATCCCCATCAGCTTTCCGGTGGCCAGAAACAGCGGGTAGCCCTGGCCCGTGGATTGGTCTCCAGACCAGACATTTTGCTTCTTGATGAACCCCTTGCAAATTTGGACCTTGAATTGCGCAAAGAAATGGAAGTGGAGATGCGGCGTTTTCAGGCAGAACTGGAAATCCCTTTTATTTATGTTACCCACAATCAAGAGGAGGCTTTAACATTGAGCTCCCGCATGGCTGTGATGCATAATGGAAAATTTGAACAGGTCGGTCCCAAGCTTGACCTTTACAACAACCCCCGGACCCGCTTTGTGGCCTCCTTTCTCGGATCACCAAATTATATTCAGGGACAAATCAAAAGCATAGAGGACCATATCGCCATCCTTGATTGGAAAGGACTCGACTTGAAAATTCCGGCGCCAGCAAACATTACGGTCGGGGATAAAATCGATTATTTTTTGAAGCATGAAAGGATTCACATCCAGGCTCCGGGAGAAACCCAACCCACTGAAGGTGAAAATCGGATTGAAGGCATATTGCGGGATATTATCTTCAAGGGGAAGCATTCGGCTTACTTTGTCATGCTGGAAAACAAAGAGGAGATAGTCGTTAATGCTGCTACCGAAATGCCGAGTGTTCATATCCGCCACCCTGTTGAAATCTGCTGGCCGCCAGAAGCTGGCGATGCTTTTCTGTCGGAGGAGCACTGAAGATGTTATCTCTTTGGAAACTGCGTCAAAATCCGAACTTTCGCTTTGCCCTGCTGACGTTGCCGGGCGCCCTGTTTTTGCTCTTTTTCTTGATCCTGCCGCTGATATCGATCCTGGTTTTTAGCTTCTGGCGAACGGAAAGCTACCACCTGATCGCAGACTGGAATTTAGAAAATTATAAAGTCATCCTGGGTGAGAAGACCTATCTAACGTTTATATGGCGATCATTGGTCATGGCTGTATCCGTGTCCCTGGCATGTCTGATCTATGCGTATCCGGTTGCTTATCTCGTCGCCAAACGGGGAGGGCGCTACCGCCTTATTCTGGTATTGTTGACGGCGGCTCCTTTTTTTACGGGCATTATTTTGCGGGTAACTGCCATGCAGCAAATCCTGGGCCCCATCGGATTGCTCAACATGGCACTGCAAACCTTCGGGTTTGAACCAATTCAAGTGCTCATGTACTCCAATGTTGCTTCGGCTATCGGTTTGATCTACCTCTGGATTCCATTTATGGTGTTGGCCATCTATCTTTCATTGCTCAATTTCAATTTCGAGCTCCTAGAGGTTGCTTATGTCAACGGGGCCAAGCCATGGCGCGCTTTTTTGGAGATCACCTGGCCGTTAAATTGGATTGGAACCGCCATTGGAATTGTGCTGGTGTTCATTCCGACGTTTGCAGCCTTTGTAACCCCTCGTTTTCTTGGCGGTGTTAATGGAGCTTTGTACGGAAACATTCTCGAACACCAGTTCGGAGCCACCGGAACCTGGGCGCTGGGCTCAGCAATGGGAGTGGTGTTGTTTTTCATATGCCTGATCTTCATAGTAATTATCTGGCGCACGATTAACTTGCAGCGAAGCGGTTATACTGGAGAGGAGTTTTGATATGGCGGCGGTAAGTCCCAAAGAACGCGCAGTTGTTGTCGCCCAATCGGTATTACTCATGTTTCTGTATATATTTCTTTATTTCCCCATTTTTTTTATTATTTACGTTTCGTTTGTGGATAACACCGTTTGGCCATTTCCACCGGATTTTACCTGGGAATGGTATGAACGATTATGGATAATGAGTGACTTCCATGTTGGCGCGCTCAACAGCTTTCTGATCGGAATTGGAACCGGCGCACTGTCGAGTATCTTTGCCGCTTCAGCTGCCATCGGACTTTTAAAATATAAATCACGCTTGCGCGGCCTTTTTGCCGTACTTTACCTGTCTCCGTTATTTGTTGCCGGCATCCTAATCGGCATTTCATCTTTGATGTTTCACCGCAATATATTGGGGTTGGCCGGAAATCTCTCCTCAGCAGTTTTATCCAATACGACTCAGGCGCTGTCATTTGCATTTCTGGTTATTCTGGCCCAGCTAACCCGCTATGATTGGCGCATGGACGAGGCGGCTATGGTGTTTGGGGCTCATCCAGCACGCTGTTTCTGGGAAGTCACACTACCCACGATCTGGCCATCCGTGCTGGGTGCATTTTTAGTGAGCTTTATTCTGGCTTTCAACAATCTTGAAATTACATTCTATGCCGTCGGAGCCATTCCAACACTTCCCACCATTGCCTGGGGAACCCTGCGCCATGGCATTGAACCCGAATTGTATTCCTTGGCTGCCATTATAAACGGTTTGGTTTTTCTTGTCCTGATCACCCTCTTTTTTCTCATACGCCTTGGATTTGTGCGGTTGGGTTACAGGGGACAATAATTGGGGAATGCCACATTTCGAAGTAATGCACCATTTTTATTAGAGGAGATCCGGAATGACGCGCGTCCTCGCAATTGATCAGGGAACAACTGCTACGAAAACCTACACGCTCGATTCTGAAGGGCATTTTGAGTTTTGCAGTTCGGTCGAACATGAGCAGATTTACCCTAAGTCCGGTTGGGTGGAACATAACCCTGAAACGCTGCTATGTAATATTTTGGATGTTATCAGCGCAACGAAAGACATCGATGCCATCGGTATCGATAACCAGGGTGAAACTGTTATCGCCTGGGACAGCCAAAGCGGTATCCCGGTATACAATGCCATTGTCTGGCAGGACCGGCGCACCACTGATTTCATCGAAGATCTTAAATCTAGGGGAGCAGAAACGCTAACGTTGGAGAGGGCCGGTCTCCCGTTGGACCCTTATTTTTCTGCATCCAAGTTGCGTTGGATTTTAAAGAATATCCCGCAAGCTCAAAAGCTTCTACGAAAAGATCGGTTGCGAATCGGCACGTCTGAAAGTTTTTTCATTTACCGATTGACCGGTGAATATGCTACGGATGTAACCACGGCATCTCGAACGAGTTTAATGAATCTTAAAACCTGCAGCTGGGATCAAGAACTTTGTGAAATCTTTGAAGTGCCCATCCAAATCCTACCGAAAATACGGCCGACTACTGCAT
This sequence comes from Desulfobacteraceae bacterium, assembly GCA_050115755.1. Lineage (GTDB taxonomy): Bacteria > Desulfobacterota > Desulfobacteria > Desulfobacterales > JAHEIW01 > JAHEIW01. The sequence goes on from JASFPY010000055.1 coordinate 7,454, forward strand.
ATTACGGATCTTTAAAATCTGATCACAGAGACATTCCAATTACGGCTAGTGTTGTCGATCAACAAGCTGCCTTGCTGGGACACAGCTGCTATAAAGCGGGTCAAACAAAGATTACCTTCGGAACAGGGGTTTTTGCGTTGGCGAATACGGGCCATACGATTCAAAGCGATCATTCCAGCAGAATATTATCGACGGTTGCCTGGCAACTTGCCGGAGAAAAACCAGTCTATGCCGCTGATGCCGGTGTTTATAACGCAGGTTCGGCGGTAAATTGGGTCAGAAACCTTGGCCTCTTTAATGATTTTACTGATATAGATAATTTTAAAGATAGTTCTGCATTATTAAGAGGTCTTGTTTTCGTGCCAGCATTATCTGGTCTGGCATGCCCTTATTGGGATCGTTCTGCTGCGGGGCTATGGTTGGGAATGAGCTTGGAAACAACCAAAGAAGATCTTTGCCAAGCCGTACTCGAGGGAATCGCGCTTCGGACCGCTCAGGTGCTGGATGCAATCGCACGCTTGACCGGAAAGGTGCCAAGGCTTTCAGTAGACGGTGGCCTTATCAATAATTCATATTTTTGTCAATTTCTTGCTGATCTGAATCAAATTGACCTTGTTATACCTGCATCCCCGGATATTACGACTTATGGAACCGGCCGTTTTGCTTTGATTGGTGCCGGGGCAATAAACCAGCCATTAGCTCTGCCTGAGGCCGAAGAACCAAAAGCAATCATATCTCCACGACAAGATCTTTCTCAACTAAAGGAGATTTTTCAAGAAGCCGTTAGTAGGTCTCAAAGTTGGCACCGAAATTTATGAATATTCCAAACCGGAGCAGGCTTCTGGTATGACATTGGAACGGACACCCGCATCGTAAGGTAGTATAAACCAGACTATAGGCTGCTCAACCAACCCTCTTGCTTATAGAGATTTCTTTATTTTTTATCTTATTTACATTATCGCCTGCAATAAAAGCGGGTAAGCGCTCTGTTGGCAGAGGTGACTGGGGTTTATTTAATTTCAAGTGCTTTCTAGAAATAATTTTTTTTTGGCAATAAGTGTGCATAGTAAACTTCGCATAGTAAGTCATCTGCAAATTGATACCTATTATAAGAACTTCTCATTATCCAGAAATTTGTGGCCGTGGATCGTGAGAATAAGAAAGATTTGGTCCTAGCTAACGCTATGCACAAATTAAAGGAATTGTGTAAAACGGCTATGATGGTGCAATTCTAATTTTTTATATACATCATTTGCAAATCTGAAATAAATTACCTGTCCCAAAAGTATGGATATCATA
>JASFPY010000056.1:0-8737 GCA_050115755.1 Desulfobacteraceae bacterium
TACCACCACTCTTTGAGCACATCGATATTCATGGGCCGCGCCCCGTTTACTTTTCCTAAAATTTTGCCCATGCGGGTAAAATCGTTGCGGTAAACCGATCGCAGCAGCTCTGCCCGCAGCACCGGCATGTTTTTAGGATCTCCGGTCCCGATAAAATATTGGCACTTGTCGGCGCAGGCCCCGCAGCGCACGCAAATGTCCATGAAGACTTTAAAGGATCGAAATTTTTCCAACCGTTCCTTAAAACCCTCATGAATGATTTGCTGCCAGTTTTCGGGCAGTTTCCAGTCTTCATCCATGGGGCTCCATTCCCTGGGATTAGGAAGTCCGACGTATTCGACACTTTTCGGATTGGACCCGTAACAATACATGCCTTTGCGGATATTGGCCGGAACATCCATCCAGTCCGTTTTGGGCATACGGTGATCGATCTGGATGAGTTCTTCAGGTTTGGGGATATCGTCTGCCATAGTTTACTCCTTTTCCTGTTCTTGCTCCGGCGCTGAATCTGAGGCCGGCTCTTCTGCGGACGCGGGTTCCGGCATCTTTTCAACCGGCAGCCCGACTTCGACCATTTTTTCACGGAACTCATCTTCATACTCTTCATAGGTATGAACCGGTACCGGGTAATTCCAGGGATTAACATGCCTGCGGGCACGGGTATCGGTGGGCATGTTGCGCGTCGGGCTCAAGAACACACCGCCTAAATGCATGAGCTTGCTGAACGGAAAATAGGCCAGCAGAACGCTGACAAAAAAGACGTGCACAAAAAATACGGCGCTGACCCCGTCCGGAATGGTGGGCCGGAAGGTAACCAGGCCCAGGGTGAGCTCTTTGGCGGCGGTCACATCAATTTTGGTGAAATAGCGCATAAAGATGCCGCTAAGGGCGATTCCGAAAATCAAAAACAGCGGAAAGTAATCCGATGCAATCGAAATATATTTGACCTGAGGTACAAAAAGCCGTCGCAAAAACAGGTAGCTGACAGCAGCCAACAGTAAAAATCCTGAAATATAAACGCCCGGCACACCGAATTTGAAGGCCGGATAAATAATCTCGACCCGGAAGAAACTGTCGACATTTTCAACCAGCTGCACCCAAAACGGCACGGGCTCGATAAAAAGCCGCAGATGCCGGATCAAAACCACCAGAAAGGCATAGTGAAAGGCCAGGGCCCCGACCCATAAAAATATTTCCAGCTGATAGGAAAGCCGTCCGCCTTGTTTTAATTTCATGCGGGTATTGCGAAACAGCGACCGAAAGGTCAGAATTTCCAGCGCCATCCGCACCACGATCTGCCAGCCGGTGATTGGGTTGTCGAACTTGGAATGCTGTATCCACGGCAAGGATTTTTGCTGGCCGCCTGTGGTGGCGATGCTAAAGGGCACCGGCGATCGGGTCCAGCCGATTACCCGGGCAGCAAATCCCAGCACAAAGGTAATAATCGCCAGATAGGGGATAACGATGCCGAACACATATTGTAGCCCGGTCACCTGCGCGCCCAGATAGGCGATCAAAAACAGAACAATTACGGCAATCAGTGGAATGATGTACCTGAGATTCATTGAAAAGCACCTCACTCTGAGGCTCCGCACTGCCGGCTTTCTCGGCTGGCGGGCACCCCTGTTCTAAAAATTAATGGTTAACACCTTTAATTTTACCTGGCTGCGGCGGCTCATCTACAATTAAACCTGCGCGCTTAAAAGCCTTCAGGGCCTGGCTGCGCATGTCGTTGGCTGAAAGCTGATAAATTTTTTCTTTACAGGCCATATAAATATCAAAAGCCATCAGGCACAGCTTGTCAATTTTGGATTCAAACGCCAATAATTCCAACACAATGGCGGCATCCTTTAATTTGTCCGACAAACGGTCCCTGAGGATCTTTTTTAGTGAGAGAATAAACGCGGTGGCCTGGGATGGCGTAAAATTCTGGACGGCTCGAATTCGGATAATGGGGTCTAGATAGGTTTTAACGGCATCCGGTTCAAAATCGTTGAGGAGCTGATCCAGTAAAAACGCGACCCCTTCGGCGTTGATGTTGCCGACCGGATTGGCGAATTGATCTTTCTGGCCCTTATAAAATTTAGTGGTGTCGGGCGCATAGGTTTGAAGGGTGGCTTCAAACCAGTTTTTGATAATTTCGTCTTTTTTATTTTCAATAAGTCCTTTCAGACGGTGTTCCATAAATGCTCCCGGGGGCCTGGCATAGTCAGCAAATCTGCTCAAATTATTGAAGATTAGGCCGAAGTGGATACGTATAAACAACTTGCATATATCTGTCAAGAATAAATGGCAAATTCAGGGCACCCGCCAGGCACGCCTGGGAAAATTGAAATTTTAGCCGGTAAAATTTGCCGATTTGACCCTTACCAGCGCCAAACCGATTTCCAATCAACTGATGATCATCCTATAAATTCGTTAAATAAATCTCCGACCCAAAATGTCATTGCGAGCGAAGCGAAGCAATCTCAAGGTCTTTAACATATTAATATCACTAGTTTTTCACAAGATCGCGCCGTTGTTTCACTCCTCGCCATGACTCCGGTACTCGACAAATGATCGCTGATTATTTTTGTAACCCCCCCTGATATTATATTAAAATCCTTGGTATTTCTGTTGGCATGGTTCCTGCTTGGATATTCTCCGGCAAAAGTACCGAAAAAGCGCCGGCTTCCTTGCGGCAGCACCATCCGGCCTTTGAACCCCATAGCCGGACGAAAACCCAGCTTTTATCATTATTATTAAAAGTAGCTTCAAGAATAGATCATGTCCGATCAGCATACCATTTTAATCGTGGAAGACGACCCCGGATTTTGCGGCTATCTGAATCGCTTGCTGCGCCGCAGGGATCTGAAGCTTGTAACCGCCGATGGCGGCCGCCAGGCGATTGAATGCCTGCATGCCAACCGGGTGGATCTGGTTCTGCAGGATATCGGCCTGCCGGACATCGACGGCTATCAGGTCATGGATCTCATCCGTCAAAAATATCCGGAAATCCTCGTCATTGTCATGACCGGGGAGATAACCGTGGAATCAGCGCTTAAGGCCCTGCGCAAAGGCGCTTATGATTACCTCAGAAAACCTTTTGAATCCACAGAATTGCTCAATACCATCGATAATGCCCTGACGCGCATCCGGCTGGAGCGAGATCACAGACGGGCAGAGGCAAAGCTGCGGGAGAGCGAAGCGCGTTATCGGCAGTTATTTGATCATGAATCGGATGCGGTGTTGGTATTCGACGCCGAAACGCTAAAATTTGAAGATATCAATCAGGCGGCATCGAATCTTTTCGGATATTCAAAACCGGAATTTTTAAAACTCGGTGTTCTGGATATTACGGCCGAAAAGCAAAAGACTGAAAAACAGATACAACTTCTCAGAAAAGGGGATGAATCTGCGAAACGAATTCCGCTGCGCCACCTTGAAAAAAGGGACGGCACGACCTTTGCCGCCGAGATCAGCGCCGGTGCTTTTTTTTCCGACGGGCGCCGCAAAATCATTGGCGCTATCCGCGATATTACCATCCGCCATCGCGCTGAAGAAGAATTGAAACAGACCAAACAGCGACTGCAACATGTGCTCACTTCAAGTCCGGCAGTCATCTACTCCTGCAACCCGGCCGGCGACTGCGCCACCACGTTTATCAGCGATAATGTCAAAAGCGAACTCGGTTATGAACCGCGCGAATTTATGGAAAATTTCCATTTCTGGATCGACCAGGTCCATCCCGATGACGTGGGGTATGTGAAAGCAGAGTTTGCCAAACTGGTGGATCGGGGCAGCCACGTTCTCGAATACCGTTTCCGGCATAAAGACGGCAGCTACCGCTGGATGCGGGACGAACTGCGGCTGCTGTTTGACGACCAAGCCAAATCCGTTGAAGTGGTCGGCTCCTGGACGGACATTACGGACAGGAAGCAGGCCGAAGAGGCGCTGCGCAAAAGCGAGCAGCAGTTTCGGGATCTGATCGAAAATTCACCCGTGGGTATTTCCATTATCCAGAACGACCGGCTGGTCTTTGAAAATCCGGAACAGAAGAAAATTTGCAGCTTTGCCGCGGAGTCCAGTCTGATCAAGTTTCTGGATCGTGTCCACCCCGATGACATTGAGAAGTTTAAAGCGGCGCATCGATCCGTCGTTTCCGGCAACCATGACACGGTTGAAATCGACTTTCGAATTTATCCCCCCGCCGGCATGGACGGCAATGGCGACATGCGCTGGTTGCAATGCCGGGCCACCCGGTTCCAGTACCAGAGGCAGGATGCCCTGCTGATCAACGCCATCGATATTACAGAAGCCAAGCAACTCGAGCACCAGCTGCTGATCAAAAACAAGATGCTTTCTTTGGGGCGCGTGGCGGCCGGCATCGCCCATGAAATCCGCAACCCGCTGACCGGCATCAATACCTATCTGTATACGATTGAAGATCTCTGCGAATCCGACCACCTGGCTGCTGAAGATTTGGAAATCATCCGCCAGATTCTCACCCAGATCCAGGTGGCTTCCAATAAAATTGAATCGGTCATCAAACGGGTCATGGATTTTTCCAAACCCGGCGCTCCCAAAATGGTGCGCACCCATATTAATGAATCACTGGAGGAAGCCATCAAGCTTTCGTCTGTCACCCTGCGCAAAAATGGAATTAAATTCGACAAGTCGCTGGCACCCGATTTGCCGCAATGCTATGCCGATCCGCACCTGATCGAGCAGGTGGTCCTGAACTTGATCACCAACGCCGCCAGAGCCATGGAAAAATCGGCAAACGGCAACAAGCGGGTAGAAATAAAAACTTTCACCAAAAACAACACTCTCTGTATCCAGGTTGCCGATGCCGGGCCCGGGGTTCCCAAGGAGCTCAGAGAAAAAATATTCGATCCGTTTTTTACCACCAAAGAAGACGGTTCCGGTATCGGGCTAAATATCGCTCAGCGAATCGTGGCGGATCACAACGGCTCGATCTCACTGGGCACCAGCCGCTGGGGCGGAGCCGAATTTAAAATAGAACTTCCCATAGAAAGAAGGATCGATGCCCGATGACGCCTTACGCCATCTATATCGTCGATGATGAAGCCGTGGCTCGCGATGGCCTCAGGCTGGCTTTGAAAAAAAAGAATTATGAAGTGGCCGCTTTTGAAACGGCTGAGGATGCTCTTAAAGCCATCGATGCAAGCCCCCCGGACCTCGTGCTGTTGGATATCGGACTGCCGGGCATGAGCGGCGTTGAAGCACTTGAAATTATCAAGGAGCGCCATCCCGAGGTACTCGTTGTCATGATTACCGCTTATGAAGATGTGCCCACAGTGGTGTCCGCCATGAAAAACGGTGCCTATGAATATGTGGTCAAACCGGTCCAGATGGACGCGCTGCTGGTGATTTTGCGCAACGCCTTTGAAACGATTGCCATGCGCAAAGAGATCCAGGCCCTGCATGAAAAATATCTCAAGGAAAATCTGCCCTGCTTTATCGGTGAAAGCAACGCCATTCAGGATGTCATGGAGCTGGTCGACAAAGCCGCCCGCAGCCCGGACACGCCGATTTTAATCCAGGGGGATACCGGAACCGGAAAAGAGCTGATCGCCAAAGCCATTCACTACAAAAGCCCCAATTTCAAAGGTCCGATGGTGGCGGTCAACTGCGCCGCCATGCCCAAAGAGCTGATTGAAAGTGAGCTTTTCGGCTACGAGAAGGGCGCCTTTACCGGAGCCGAGCGCGCGGGCAAAGAAGGCCTGGTGGAAAAAGCGGCCGGGGGCACCCTATTTCTCGATGAGGTCGCCGATTTGAGTGCCGAGGCCCAGGTCAAGCTGCTCCGATTTTTAGATGAAGGGGAGTATTACCGGGTTGGCGGAACCCGCAGGCGGTCGGTTAAAACCAGAATCATTACCGCCGCCAACCGCGATCTGGCTGCGCTGGTGGAAGACGGCCATTTCAGAAGGGATCTCTATCACCGTTTTGCCGTGGTCAAGCTGGAAGTGCCTTCTTTGCGCCAGCGGCGCGACGATATTGTTCCGATGGCCAAGCATTTTCTTCTCGAATACAGTCAAAAATTTAAAAAATCCTTTAGCGCGATATCCACCGAGGCTGAAGCTGCACTAAAGCAATATGACTGGCCCGGTAACGTGCGCGAGCTCAAAAATCTGATCGAGCGCGGGATTCTGCTATCCGACGGCCCGGAGCTGACCTTGGATGCGCTGGGATTAACCGAAAAAAATGGCCCTCGCAGCGCGGATCAGCCGGATAACGGCCACAACCTGCCGCCGGTTTCCGCTGCCGGCATCGATTTTACGGCCATCATCGAAGACATCGAAAAAGCCTATTTTGAACAAGCCCTCAAACTGGCCAACGGCAACGAGAGCAGGGCCGCCCTGCTGCTGAATCTGACCCGCGACAAATTCCGCTACCGCCGCAATAAATTATCCATCTCATAGTATTCGGCTGTACCCCCTCTCGACACATCTTTATAATCCACGGGAGAGAGCCAGCTATATTTTGGATTGCGGATTGCGGAATTAAAGAGATCCTTCTGACTTTCATATTCCCACTTCTGCCTTCAAAAAAACTCGCCTTTTCGATTGCGTTTTCTTAATTATCGTGATGCATCACAAACTGGAAAACGCATTTGAATTCGATATCATTTTGATTATCAGGGATTAAAAATATGAGATTAATCCAATAAACATGCACCGCAGGCGCTCCTTATCCAAATTCCGCAATCTGAAATCCGAAATCTAAAATCCGCAATCGATAGGGCTTCCGCCCATGAAATTGTGTGTTTTCCCACAATTTTTTGGGTCAAATTGCACAACTTGCCGGCTAAGTAAAACAGATGAACGGCATCGGACATAACCTGTTGATATTTCATTATTTAATAATCGATTCTTTACGGCATTTTTGGCACATTCCCTGCAAACTAACTCGCAGAACCCCTGTAGGCAAATTTTGACGGAGAGGAAAAAATGAATCCCTTCAATGAATTGAAACGTGTCAAAACGCTGTTGGTCGACGACGATGAGCTGATTCGCGACGCGCTCAGCATGGCCTTTAAAAACAAAGGCTGTTTTATGCGGGCTGCTGAGTCTGCCGAAGAAGGCTTCAAGGCCATCAAAGAAGAACAATTCGATGTCATTATCAGCGACTTCAGGCTGCCCGGCATAAACGGCCTGGATTTCCTCAAACTGGCATCCGTCACTCACCCGCATGCCGTCAATATCCTTATCACCGCCTACAGGGATGAATACATATTTTCCGAAGCAATCCGGATGGGTGTCACTGAATTTATCGAGAAACCCTTTTCAGTCAAAGTGCTCGTCAATCTGCTTGCCCTTGCACTCAAACGACAGGAGAAAAATCGCGCAGCGGTGGCAAAATAGCAGCGTTTAAACGGTTCGAAAAACAAATGATGAATTTAACAGCAGCAAAAATAAAAACACGGATGCAGGCCCGGGGCCCTGACGGTCGGGGTAGGCGTGGGTTTGCGGGCTTGATTTTGCTGCTGGTTGTTTGCATGGGGCTGACTTTTGCTCAGCCGGCCCGGGCCGCGGATACCGGTTACAAGAATCCTGGCGCTGATGGTGGAAACCCCACCGGCTGGAACAATTTCTCGTATACCACTTTGGCGTCCGCTACCGGCAGTCAGACAGATTCCCCTGACGACACGACTCCGGGTTTTGTCAGTACGTTTACTTTCGGTATTCCGGCCGGAGCACAGATCGACGGCATTGAGGTTCACGTTTATGGCTATTCTTCCAAAAATAATCAAACTTCGACTTTTGGGGTGGAACTTTCCGGAGACAATGGTTCAACCTGGACCACTACCGGCTATACGGGTACCTTTACCGACAGCTCTCCATATGAGAATGTATACCTGGGCGGATCAGCTGACGACTGGGGTTGGGCCACCGCGGGCTGGGACGGGGATAACTGTTCTAATAGCAATTTTCAGCTGAAGATTTGGAATACCACCACCGGCCAAAGCAAACCCGGGTTTGAGCAACTTCGAGTCAGAATTTGGTATACGACGGCCCCTGACCTCAGCTGGGTCACGGGTTCAGCAGATTTTAAAATATATCAATCCTCAAGCCTCACCTGGGGTGCGGGAACCCTGGTGTGTTCCGGAACCCTGAGCGATGATAACGGCTCCACCATTGACTGTGATGCCGGCGCGATTGCCAACTCCACCCAATACCGGGTGCAGGTGGTCTTAAAAAATGCCGGAACTGCCGATGCCACGATGGCCTCGGGTGACTACGTGGATCAGATCGCCGTCAAAAGCGGCTGGGCGGGGACCTCACCCACCCTGGGCAATTGCGCGTTTAATGATCTGGACAGTGACAATGGCGTCTCTCCGTCCTGCAACGTAGCCTGGAACACCAACGATGTGCGCATCACCAACACCGGCGACACGGTAAACATCGCCTATTCAGATACCAACAACGCTGAAGGTTTTATGTATTTGATCACCACCGGCAGCGATGTGCCCGCAACGGATTCCACCAGCTACATGAACACCTCCATCGACAGCGTTACCGAGGATTCCAGTAAAATCACCATTACCGGGCCCACCGCCCCTGTGCATAGCTGGGCCACGGGTTCAGCCGATTTTAAGATATATCAATCCTCAAGCCTCACCTGGGGCGCGGGGACCCTGGTGTGTTCCGGAACCCTCAGCGATGATAACGGCTCCACCATAGACTGTGATACGGGTGCGATCGACCACTCCACGCAATACCGGGTGCAGGTG
>JASFPY010000057.1:0-8709 GCA_050115755.1 Desulfobacteraceae bacterium
CGAGCGTCTGCGGATGGGTATTTTGATGATCGGCTTTGTTTTGACATTAAAAATATCGATTATGGCAACTTTTTTCGCCATCATTATCGGAACGATCGTGGGGATCTCCAGGCTTTCCAGTGAACCGGTGACCCGGGCGATTTCCCTGGCTTACGTGGAGCTCATCCGAAACACGCCGCTGCTGGTCCAGATTTATATCATTTACTTCTTTGTGGGAACCATGTTGAAGCTTTCGGCCCTGACGGCCGGCACGGCCGCCCTTTCGATCTTTGCCGGCGCCTATGTGGGAGAAATCGTTCGCGCGGGGATCCAATCCATTCATAAAGGGCAAATGGAAGCGGCGCGATCTCTGGGGATGTCCTATGCAGAGGCCATGCGCCATATCGTTTTGCCTCAGGCTTTCAAGCGCATCATTCCGCCGCTGGCCGGTCAGTTTATTTCTCTAATAAAAGACTCCTCGCTGGTATCGGTCATCGCATTGGCTGACCTCATGTTCCAGGGCCAGCAGGCCGTGGCGAAAACCTACTATGCCTTTGAGATCTACTTTACCGTGGCCTTTCTTTATCTGGTCATGACGTTTACCCTCTCTATGGGCACCCAGTATATTGAAAGGAGGCTTGCCATCAGTGATTAACGTGCAGAACGTTTATAAAACCTTCCACACCCCGGACCGCAAAGAGATAAAAGCGCTGGTTGATTTTTCAACCCGTATCAAAAAAGGTGAAGTGGTGGTTGTGATCGGCCCCAGCGGATCAGGGAAGAGCACTTTTCTCCGATGCCTAAACCGGCTGGAAGAGATCGACAGCGGGGAAATCATCCTCGATGGGAAAAATATATACGATAAGGATGCAAATATTAACGAAATTCGAGAAGAAATCGGTATGGTTTTTCAGCTTTTCAACCTTTTCCCCCATAAAACGGTTTTGGAAAATGTGACCCTGGCCCAGCAAGTGGTCCGCAAGCGAAACAAAAAGAAAGCCGAAGATGTCGCCCGGCAACTTCTTCATAAAGTGGGCATTTTAGAAAAGGAAAATGCTTACCCGTCTCAGCTTTCCGGCGGGCAGCAGCAGCGGGTCGCCATCGCCCGGGCGTTGGCCATGCATCCTAAAATTATGATGTTCGATGAGGCCACATCCGCCTTGGACCCTGAAATGATCGGTGAGGTTTTAGATGTCATGAAAACCTTGGCCCGGGAAGGCATGACCATGGTCGCTGTTACTCACGAAATGGGATTTGCCCGTGAAGTTTCCGACCGGGTTATCTTTATGGATGGCGGCCAAATCGTGGAGGAGGGCACCGCGGAACACTTTTTCGTTAACCCCATACACGAACGCACCAAGCTGTTTTTGAGTCAGATCCTATAGATGCGTGGAGCAGGGCGCATAGCGCATGGAGTAAAAGAATCTAAACCGATACGCCATGCCCCATGCTCTATGCTCCATGCCAACATACCACATCTTGTATCTAAGCCGCTAAAATTATACCGTAAGTTGTGTTTTTTCTTTACAAGCGGTTCCCATCCTGCTATGATTTGTCAGTGAAATTCAAAGCGACTTTCCATCTTCTTCGAAGCCCGGATTTGCCTGAAAAAAGATTAAGCAGCTAAGTCTGAGGCTTTTTTACCCTAATTGATCGTAAACAAAATGAAAAAAGAGGGGAATGGAAGATAAGCGCACCCATTCAGATAAGACGATCTGGGGAGATCCTGATATATGAAATTAAAGAAACTTGAAATCATCGGATTCAAATCCTTTTACGACAAGGCCAACATTCAATTCCCGCAGGGCATCTCCGCGGTGGTGGGGCCCAATGGTTGCGGCAAAAGCAATATCATCGATGCGCTCAGATGGGTCATGGGGGAGCAAAGCGTCAAACAGCTGCGTGGCAAATCAATGGAAGACGTGATCTTCTCGGGTGCCAACAGCAAGGCGCCCTTAAATATGGCCGAGGTCTCTTTAACCCTGTCAAACGATAACGGTGATAGCCCCGAAGAACTGAAAGAATTTACCGAAATCAACCTTACCCGCCGCCTTTACCGCTCGGGTGAAAGCGCTTATTTCTTAAACAAGCAGCCCTGCCGGCTGAAGGATATTCACAATGTCTTCTGGGGCAGCGGCCTCGGGTCTAAATCCTACGCCATCATCCAGCAGGGAAGAATTGGCGCCATCACCGATGCAAACCCGGAAGAACTCCGCTTTTTCGTCGAAGAGGCCGCCGGTGTTACCCGCTATAAAAATCGCAAAAACGAGGCACTGCGCAAAATCGACACCACCCAGAGCAATCTGCTGCGTGTCACGGACATTATTTCGGAAATTAAGCGCCAGATGGCCAGCCTCAAACGCCAGGCCCGCAAGGCCGAAATCTATAATAACTACCAGAAACAGATCAAAGCCCTGGAGGTATACCTCGGCATACATCAATTTGAGGATTACGCCGCCCGCATCCGGGAGACGGATTCTTTGTTAAACGAGTTGCAGGATTTGGATATCAGCCATATCAGCGAAATTAAAAAACTGGATGCCTCGGTTGAAGAAATCAAACTCAAACGCTGGCAAAAAAACCAGGAAATATCCGAACAAAAATCGAATCAATTTGAAACCCAGCGTCAAATAGACCGTAACGAAAATGATCTCGTTCACCTGCGGAAAGAAATCAAAAGGCTTTCTGAAGAGTCTGCGGAGCTTAAAGCCGCCCGGATTCAACTGGAAGAAAAAAATCAGCAGATGCTTTCTGAAATCGATCAGGTGAAAAATGAAGCCGCTGCAATCAATGAAGAAATCAGCACGGTAAAGACTCGCATCCAACAGGAAAGAGCATCCAGTGAAACGATTAACAACAACCTGGCGACACTCAGTACAGATCTGGATTCGAATAAAGCGCGCTTAATGGATTTGATCGCCCGCGAGGCGCAATATAAAAATATTTATCAAACCACCATTAACAATAAAGAAAGTCTGCAAAAACGCCTGACAAAGGTTGATGAAGACCTGGATCAGGCCCAAAAAGAAATTAAGCGGGCCCGCGGACTGGAAGACAAGGCCCATGAGAAGCTCGAGACCATTAAACAGGAGATAAATGATCTGAAGGATCAGATCACGACCACCGGCAACCAGTTGGAACAAAAAAACAGGGCGCTTGGCCAACAGGTCAAACTCACCCAGACGATAGAACTGGAGCGCAATACGGTTAAATCAAACTTAAATACCTTAAAAAAGATGGAGGACAATTTCGAATGGTACCGCGACGGTGTCAAGGCCATCATGAAGCCTGAAAATGCCGCCGAGCCCTCCATCGACCTGGAAATATCCAATAAAATCATCGGACTTATGGCGGATATTATTGAGGCTAAACCGACTTTTGAAACCGCGGTGGAGGCAGTTCTAGGCGACGCGCTCCAGTATATTATCGTTAAGGACCAGGATGCCGGCCTTAAAGCCATCGATTATCTGCAATCCAGCAATACCGGCAGAAGTGGATTCATTCCGGTTGCCGCCGTAAAAGGTGTTAATGCCGACCAGGCAGACAAAGCGGTTTCAGGGCAGCTGTTATCAAATCAGATTAAGGTCAAGTCCGGCTATGAACCCATTGTCGATGCCCTGCTCGGCCATGTGGTTTTCACAGAGGATATGGACGAAGCCATTGAGATGTACAACCGCAATGGCGAGTCAAAGACGATTGTCACTAAAAATGGTGATCTGATATCCCCCCAGGGTATCCTGATCGGCGGCAGCAAAGATAAACTTAACGGCATTTTATCCAAAAAGCAGGAGATCAAAGATCTCAGCCGCCGCAGTATCGAGCTGGATAAGAAGCTGGAAAAAGCCCGCCTGGCTCGGAGCACGTTGGAATCAGAAGCGCGCCATCTGGAAAGCCACCTGCAACAGCTTACCGAAAAAAAGAACAACGCCTCAAAAGCCGAAATCGAGGCCGAAAAAGATCAGGTAAAGGCTACCGAAGAACTTAAAAATGCCAGTCGCCATCTGGAAATCGTCACACTGGAAAAAGAACAACTGCAAGGAGAAGCGAGCGATATCGATGAAGAAATGAGCAAATATAATGCAGCCCTGGCTGAACTGTCGATGGAAGTTAAGGCTTCCCAGGAAAAAGTCTCCAGTATCTCCGCAACCATCGGCACGGTTTCGCGGCAACTTGAAGAATACAATCAAAAGATTGTCGATCTGCAGATGCAGTCAACAGCCCTGAATGCAAAATTGGAAAATGCCAACAGCAGCTTGAGACGCCTCACAGAATTTCATAAAGACAGTTTAAACCGCCTGGAACAGCTCGCAGCGGAAATTCAAGAAAAACAACAAAAGGAAGAATCCGCGAAACAGCAGGTAGCCGAATACGATCAAAAGCTCAGCGAAATGTATCAGAACATGGAAACGCTTGATCAAACGCTCAAAACCAATGAAGCGCATTACCAGGCCATTGATCAGGAACTCAAAGAGAGCGATGACAAGATATCGGATATAAAAAGCCAGCGCGAAAAGACATTGGAAAAAGTCCGCCTGCTGGAGCTTGAACAATCCGAGCGTAAAATCAAGAAAGAAAATATCGCCAGTCGTTTTCGGTATTAAAAGACGATTTTCATCATGATGCCGAGAGTATCGAATTGACCTCGGGAAAAGCCATCGCGCAAATGGAAGATGAACTGGCGGCCATTAAAGCCAAAATCATTAAAATCGTTGATGTTAATCTGGGCGCCATTCGGGAATATGAACAACTCAAGGATCGATTTGATTTTCTCGAGGAACAGCGCGATGATCTGGTTCGCGCCATTCAGGACCTGCACAAGGTGATCAGGAAAATTAATGCCATCACCGAGAAACGCTTCCTGGAAACTTTTGATTTAATCAATCAGAAATTAAATGAAGTTTTTCCCAAACTTTTTGGCGGGGGCACGGCCAGACTAATCTTGCAAGACCCGAATGACCCTCTGGAGACCGGTGTGGAGTTTATGATCCATCCGCCGGGAAAAAAGCTAACCCGTTTAAGCCTTCTGTCGGGGGGGGAAAAGGCCATGGCCGCCATCGCTTTCATATTTTCAATCTTTTTGATCAAACCGACTGCTTTTTGCCTTCTGGACGAAATCGATGCCCCGCTGGATGACGCCAATGTATACCGGTTTAATGATTTGCTTAAGATTATCGGGGAAAAATCACAGATTATAATGATCACACACAATAAAAACAGCATGGAATTTGCCGATACCCTGTTCGGAATTACCATGGAAGAAAAGGGCATATCCAAAGTCGTCTCAGTCAACTTTGATGCTGCACATTCCCCCAATTAAGATTTGATGCGCGGGATCCATTATCCACCTCTTGAAAAATATAGCGGTGCAGATTTGGGAGATACATAACGAAAACGTTTATACGCATCGCAGGTTTTTACCACGAAGTTCACGAGGGACACAAAGGACGGAATTTATAAGATTTTGAATTTATCTTCGTGAATCTTCGTGTTCTTCGTGGTGAGATAGGGATAGACACGGGTCACAGAGCTGACATGATTTTTCGTAAATCAAAAAAAAACGGAACCGAAGACAAAAACACCTCGTCAGAATCTTCGGAGACATCCGCTGAAGACCCCGGCCTGCACCCTGAGACCGAGGCAACCGGTGGATATTTCCGGCGTTTAAAGGATCGGCTATCCAAAACCCGCAAAACCTTCTCCGAAGGCTTTGATCGAATTTTTGCCGGCAAACAAAGAATCGATGATGACCTTTTGGAGGAACTCGAAGAATTATTAATTACATCAGACATCGGTGTGCAAACCGCAATGACGCTCATTGAAAAGGTATCATCATCGAAAATTACTGAGGTAGGCCAGGTAAAATCTTTTCTTAAAGATGAAATATTGGCACTTCTTGAGTCCCAGGCAGCAAAACCCCAGGCAGCATTGCCTGGGCCCCGGGTCATAATGATCGTTGGCGTGAACGGAACCGGCAAGACCACCACAATTGGTAAGCTCGCGGCCAGAGCAACCGCTTCCGGCAAGAAGGTTCTCATCGGAGCAGCAGACACATTTCGCGCCGCCGCCATTGAACAAATGACAATATGGGCCGAAAGAGCAAACGCAGATATCGTCAAACACAGGGAAATGGCTGACCCGGCCGCAGTTGCTTTTGATGCAGTTGAAGCCGCACAAGCCCGGGGCGCGGATCTGGTGTTGATTGATACGGCCGGCAGGCTGCACACAAAAGTTAATTTAATGGAAGAATTAAAAAAAATAAAGCGCACCATTTCAAAAAAAATACCGGATGCTCCCCATGAGATATTGCTGATTCTGGATGCAACCACCGGTCAAAATGCATTATCGCAGGCCGAGCTTTTTAACGACGCTTTGGGCGTTACCGGTTTGGCGCTAACCAAACTTGACGGCACCGCTAAAGGCGGCATCGTCATCAGCATATGCAATGCCTTGAAAATACCACTAAAATACATCGGTATCGGGGAAAAGGTGGAGGACTTGCAGAAGTTTGATGCCGCCGAATTCGTTGATGCGCTTTTTTAGATCTTTTGCGCAAGCACAACACAAACGCAGATTATTTTTCAAGATCACAAATTTTCCTTTTTTCTAATCCCTGCCATCTGCGAAATCTGCGGATAATATGGAAAATTTGAAAATAAATTCCCGCAAATCCGCCCATTCAGCAGCTCAGCGGGGATTATTTTCAAAAAAGTGTTGTAAAATGTAGATTTCTGTTGACATCGATTTTAACTTTCTATATGGAAACAGAAAAATAGGCGATCGGTTAACACTAACCAAACTCAACAAACTACAAACAAGAAGGGGGTAAAACACTATGACAAAGGCAGAACTGGTAGAAAAAGCGGCTAAAGATGCAAAAATTTCAAAGGTTGCAGCGGCAGCTGCGCTGAACTCATTTATGGAAGGCGTAACCAAAGCACTAAAGAAAAAGGACGGCAAGGTTACGCTGGTCGGCTTTGGGACATTTCAGAAAGTCCGCCGTAAAGCCCGTAAAGGACGGAATCCGCAAACCGGCGCGCCGATCAAAATTAAGGCCACCAACGTCGTTAAATTCCGCCCCGGCAAAAAGCTCAGAGATTCCGTATAGAACAACCAAAAACAACGGGCGATTTATGGCTACAATAAATCGCCCGTTCTGTCTCTCCGCGCCCCAGGGAGTTAAGATTCCGCTGGAGTGTCTGTCGAAAGTAATTTACATAACACAATTTTATTTTAGGTCTCAGGTGTCAAGTTTCGCGTGTCAGCAAACTGATGATTGAGGGAAAAAACAATTTTCCTTCCGCCTGCTGTCATCTAATTTCTGAGTGCTGTCCGCTGTATCTTCCTGACACCTGACACCCGAAACCTGATACCATATGAAGTAGGACCTTTGTTTCAATTTTGAGGAGCACAACACTAATAGGTGATATCAAAGCGCTTGAATTCTCCCGTATAATCCTGCCAATCTATAGCGACCTCATCCACACGGGCCATTCGCGGCCCCTGCCGGCACCAGTTTAGCGCAGCATCAACATCCTGCTGCCGACCTTCAAAAACAGCTTCGACCGTGCCGTCGCGTTTATTCCTCACCCATCCCGTAACCCCAAAACCTTCAGCGGCGCGTTGTGTTTCCACCCGAAAAAACACCCCCTGAACCCGACCGGATATGACGGCATGCGCCCTTGCCTGTTTTTCCATGTTTACCTCACAAATTTTTGGCTTGAAAGCGATGATGCCGGGAAGCTGGAAGGCTAAGGCGCTAACATCAAATGTGCTTTAGAGAGATTCCAGGCTTTCAAGCCTCCTGGCTTTATGGCCTCCTGGTTTATGCAAATAACGCTTTAAAGGCTGCTTCATCAATTACCGTGACGCCCAATTCCCTTGCCTTGGTGAGCTTTGAGCCCGGAGATTCACCGGCGACAACATAATCCGTATTGCCGCTGACCGATCCGCTGACTTTACCGCCGGCGGCCTCGATCAGCGCTTTGGCTTCGGAGCGGGTAAAATTTTGAAGCGCACCGGTCAACACAAATATCTGGTCTTTGAGTTCACCGGTTGTGATTTGGGCTGCGGTCTCGATTTTGACACCGCTATCGAAAAGCTGATTGATGATCTGCCGGTTTCTTTTCTGATTAAAAAAATTGAAAATACTTTCTGCCACGATCGGCCCGATGCCTTCAATGGATTCTAATTCTTCGCCCGGACATGCCATGAGCATATCAAGATCATGAAAATTACCGGCCAGCAGGGCGGCCACATGCTCGCCGACATGGCGAATTCCCAGTGCATACAGAAAACGGGCAAAAGTGATCGATTGGCTGTTTTCAATAGCGATCACCAGATTTTCGGCTGATTTGGCGCCCATGCGCTCCAATTGGCTGAGTGTGCTTTTATCTAATTTGAAAATATCGGCAAAAGAAGAAAGCAGTTTTTTGTCGACCAGCTGGTCAATAATCTTCGTACCGAGACCATCGATATCAAAGGCGGCCTTAGATGCAAAATGTCTGATTCGCTCTTTAACCTGGGCAGAACAGCTCGAATTGATGCACCGGGTGGCCGCCTCTCCGGCCATTCGGACAACCGGTGAATTGCAGACCGGGCATTGCCCGGGCATCTTAAATTGCTTCTCACTTCCATCGCGCCTGGATGTGATAACTTTTACGATCTCCGGAATGACGTCACCGGCTCTTTGCACCAGAACCTGATCCCCGATGCGGATGTCTTTTTTCTGAA
>JASFPY010000058.1:0-8693 GCA_050115755.1 Desulfobacteraceae bacterium
TCTGCTTTTGAAGCCGTTTTACCAGGAAATATTCAGAGGTAGGATCCGGTTGGGCTGCATCCAGCACAAAAAGAATCATATCCGCATCCCCGATAGCAGATAGCGCCGTATCCACAATCCGCAGATTAAGGGTATCTTTGGCCTTAAATATTCCCGGCGTATCCATGAAAACGATCTGGACATCGGGCCGGTGCACAACACCTAGAATGCGGTTGCGGGTGGTCTGGGGCTTTTTGGAGGTGATGGAAATCTTTTCACCCAGCATGCGGTTGAGCAGGGTGGATTTGCCGGCATTGGGTGCACCCACAATGGCCACATAGCCGGATTTGAAGTTTTCGTATTTGTGGCTGGTGTTGGGCATGTTGTTTTTGGACAGGATTTAGCCGCCTTCGCTTAAAAAGCTCCGGCGGGCCAAGCAGGATCTTATGGATTTTTTATTTAAGTATCCTTTTATCAAAAATAATAAGGGTTATACAAGAGGTTGCAAATGGTTGAACAGGAATAAAGCCGTTTTAGCCGATGGACTGGAACCTATCTCAAAAATAGTAGATCACGCTTAATAGCAAGGCGTGAGCCGACGCAAAAGCGCAGCATACGTTGGAGTATGTGAGCATTTTAAGGAGGCTCACAACGCGGCTATTGGGCGTTAGATGCATTTTTGAGATAGGTTCTGGTTATTTTCGATGCTAACCAAAGATAAAATCGCCCGCCAGAGGGCGTCTCTTCCCTGGCGGGTTTTGGCAGAGAAGAGAATAAAATCGTCTTTATCCTTTTCGAGGGCACGGGCAATCAGATGATGCTGTTTGGTCAGTTTGTTTTTGGACAGTTTATCTGTTTTGGTTAACACCGAAATGCCGGCGATGGAATAATGGGCGAGCCAGCCGAGCAGATCAGATTCTTCCTGGCGCGGAATGCGCCGGATATCCATGATGACCACCACCCCTTTTAAGGTCTTCCGTTTCGAAAGATAGGTTTCAATCATCGGCCCCCAGTTTTTGCGGATAGACAGCGGCACTTTTGCATACCCATACCCGGGCAGATCAACAAAACCGATTTGCCTGTTGATGTTAAAGAAATTAATAAGCCGGGTGCGTCCGGGAGTTGAGCTGGTTTTTACCAGGTGCTTGCGGTTGACCAGGGTATTGATCAAGCTGGATTTGCCCACATTTGAGCGGCCGGCAAAAGCAATCTCCGGCAGCAGCGCCGCTGGATACTGAGCGGGCGTCGTGGCGCTGGTGACAAATTCGGCGGATTTAATAATCATGACAGTGGCTGTTGGGTATCAGGTATTGGTTGCTGTTTAATTTTTTTGGTGATGGACACGGCAACGCAGAGAGCATAGGGCAAAGCGCATAGCGTAATTCGTTGTGCCGACCCCATGCCCTATGCGCCATGCCCCATGCCGGCTTCAGTCACGCATTGTGAGGTACTTCTGAAGCCTTTCCATCCCTTCTTCAATATTTTCCAGGGAATTGGCGTAGGAAAAACGCAGATAGCCCTCACCGTTTTCGCCAAAATCAATTCCAGGGCTGACACCGACGTGGGCTTTTTCCAGAATGTCGAAGGCCAGTTTATAGGAGTCGTCCGATATATGCCTGGCATTGGCAAAGACGTAAAAAGCACCGGTGGGCTCTACGGTAATGCCAAATCCCAGCTCCTTTAGACGGCGGATCATAAACAGGCGGCGCTCATTATAAATTTTTTGCATGCGGGCCACATCATTGCCGGCATCTTTAAGGGCCGCAATACCGGCCTGTTGAACCATGGCGTTGGCCGAAATAAAAAAGTTTTGCTGCAGCTTTTGCATGGGGCGGATGAAGGTTTTGGGCGCAATCACGTAACCCAGACGAAGCCCGGTCATGGCAAACTGCTTGGAAAAACCGTTGACTACAAATGCGTGATCGGAAAACTCCAGAATCGAGTGTGCTTTGCCCTCATAGACCAGCCCGTGATAGATTTCATCGGAAACGATATAAGGGCACGGCTCACATTTTGTCAGCCCGGCGATTTGCTGCATGCGGTCGGCCGACAGCAGATTTCCGGTCGGATTGGAGGGCGAATTGATAAATACGGCCCGGGTTTGCGACGTGATTTTTTCCCGAATGGCCTCAGGCCGGTATTGAAAACCGTCTTCTTCATAGACCGGAATCGTTATCAGTTTGCCATCCACAAACCGGATGAAATTCGGGTAACAGGCATAATGCGGGTCTGAAATAATGACTTCATTCTGCTTTTCAAGCAGCGCCGAGAAAACCAGAAATATGGCCGGTGAGGAACCCGAGGTCACAATCACCTGTTCTGGATCGACCGATACCTGATAGTGCTTTTGGTAATATCCACAAATGGCCTCACGCAAATCATACAGGCCCAGACTGTGGGTGTAATGGGTGAACCCGTCTTCAAGCGCCTTGCACACAGCTTCTTTGACGCAGGCAGGTGCATCAAAATCAGGCTCACCGACCTCCAGATGGATGATTCGGGCGCCTGCGCGCTCCAGCTCCTGGGCCCTTTCCAGTACATCCATCACGATAAAGGATGTCATTTCCCGGGTTCGACTCGATTCCATCTAAGGTTATCCTTTCATTAAACCGCTGCCAAACGGCATAGGGCATAGGGCAAAGCGCATAGCGTGAAAAATTGAAATTTCATGCTTTTTATTCAAATGCTCTACCCCATGCGCTATGCCATATATAGCTTGCAGAATTTAATCTGTCGTAAAAAGAAATATTTATGAACTGAAAGCTAAATAACTTTATTCAGCGGATACTCAATAATCCCTTCCGCGCCGTGCTTCAGCAGTTCTGGAATTAAATCGCGCACCACCGCGGAACTGACCACAATCTCCACCGAAAACCATTGGGTATTATAAAGCGATGCCACCGTAGGCGCATTCAGGCTCGGAAGCAGGGCGATCACATCATCCATCTTTTCTTCGGGCACATTCATTTTGATGCCGACCATTTTTTCACCGTACAGGGCCCCTTTGAGCAAAAGGGCAATTTGCTCGATTTTTTGCCGCTTGGCTTCATTCTTCCAGGCTTTGTGGTTGGCAATCAGCTGGGTATTGGTCTGCATGAGCTCATGGATCACCCGCAGGCCATGGGCCCTGATGGTGGCTTCGGTTTCGGTCACTTCCACGACTGCATCCGCCAGGCCGGAAACGGCCTTCGCTTCTGTCGCCCCCCATGAAAACTCAACATTGACGTTAATATTGCGTTCCTTGAAATAGCGCCGGGTAAAATTCGTCATTTCAGTGGCAATTTTTTTTCCTGCGCAATCCTCGATCTTTTTAATCTTCGAATCATAAGGCACTGCCAGCACCCAGCGTGCCGGGCGTGAACTGACTTTGGAATATACCAGATCGCTGACGACATGAATGTCCGATTCATTTTCAGCAATCCAATCCTTGCCGGTCAGCCCGGCATCCAGGGTGCCGTTTTCGACATAATTGGACATCTCCTGGGCGCGGCAGATGGCGCAATCAATGGCATCATCATTGATTTCAGGAAAATAGCTTCTGCCATTAACATTAATATCCCAGCCGGAACGCCGGAACAACGCAATCGTGGCATTTTGCAGGCTGCCTTTGGGAATTCCCAGTTTGAGTGGGTTTTTCATCTGCCGTATATCTCCTTGGGGTCAAATAGGGGTTCTCCGATTATTTTTACAGATCCGCCCTCTATTTTTTTATGAAAGCAGCTGCGGTGTCCGGTATGGCAGGCTGCACCGCCAAGCTGTTCAATTTTTAACAGTACCGTGTCTTCGTCGCAATCAATGCGTATTTCTTTTACAATTTGCTGATTGCCGGAAGTCTGTCCTTTGACCCATAGCTCCTGGCGAGTGCGGCTCCAGTAAGTCGCTTTACCGGTATTGAGCGTGGCCTCCCAGGCCTGCCGATTCATAAACGCCAGCATCAGAACCTCACCGGTCCTATAATCCTGCACGATCGCCGGCACAAGACCGCTCATTTTATCAAAGTTTGGCATCATCATTTTTATAAAATCACATGTTGAAATTGTTTCGCATTGGGGTTAAACTAAAATTTTATCTTGAGTCATATTTATCCCAAAAATGTGTTTTTAGAAATTGTAAACTTTCATAGCTAACCGCAACACTGCTGAATGTCAATTAAATAATTTATTTACGAACCATAACCGAGCCAAAGTTAAACTGCCCTATTACCACGAAGATCACGAAGGACACAAAGAATGACATTTTTAGGTCAGACGTTAGCGCAACTTTGTGAACTTCGTGCACTTCGTGGTATAAAGTGCCGATACATACAAGCACTATAATTTCATTTGAAGGACTTTAAGTTGATCATCCTGTAAAGCCGAGCGATGTGTTTCTGGAGATATCCGCATAATGCCAGATCGAAAAACCAGATCCAATATTTTAAAACAACGCAAAAGACCTAAGAAGCGACGATTTCTCCAAAAATTTTTGCTATGGTTGTTTCTGCTGGGGTTTATTTTTGCGATCCTGGGGGCAGTGGCCGGTGTCGGCGTATATTTTTACATAAGCAAAGACCTGCCCCATATCAGATCCTTAACCGAATATCATCCCTCCATCATCACCAATGTCTACTCGGATGACGGCCGCAAGGTTGCCGAATTCTTTAAAGAACGGCGGATTATTAAACCCCTGGATGAAATGCCTGCGGCACTGATCAATGCCTTTATTGCAGCAGAAGATTCTCGTTTTTACAAACATAAAGGTATTGATTTTTATAGTATTATCCGGGCCTTTTTCAAAAACCTGGAGGCCGGCACCATCGTTCAGGGCGGCAGCACCATCACCCAGCAGGTGACCAAATCCTTTCTGCTGTCGCCGGAAAGAAGCTATACCCGCAAATTGAAAGAAGCCATTCTGGCCTATCGGATCGACAAGGCATTTAACAAAGAAGAAATTCTTTATCTGTATTTGAACCAGATTTACCTGGGACATGGCGCTTACGGTGTGGAGGCGGCTGCGGAAAATTACTTTGGTAAAACAGTCAAGGATCTAAATTTGGCCGAATGCGCCATCCTGGCGGGATTGCCTCAGGCACCCAGCAAATATTCTCCGTTTAAATATCCGGAGCGGGCCAAACAGCGGCAAATTTATACCTTAAACCGAATGGTGGACGAAGGCTTTATTTCCAACATTCAGGCCACCGAAGCCATTAATACCGTAGTGGAGGTTAAGCCGCGCCGCAACTGGTATATCGAACAAATTCCTTACTACACCGAGCAGGTCCGCCGCTATGTTGAAGAAAAATACGGCCGCGACGTCCTCTACACTCAGGGGCTCAAAATCTATACGGCCGCCAATATCGAGATGCAAAAAATCGCCCGGGAAGAAATCGAAAAAGGCCTGTATGAATTGGATAAACGCCAGGGTTACCGGGGGCCGCTAAAAAAACTGGTTCCGGAAGAAATTGAGACGTTCTCGCAGGCGATTCAATCCGAACTCAACGGCAATTCGTTTCAGGCCGGCCAGACCGTAAAGGGTGTGGTCATAAAGGTAGACGATAAAAACAAAACGGTCACGGTTCGAATTGGAAATTTTTTGGGACAGATTGCGCTTGAGGATATGCTATGGGCCCGCAAACCGGATATAGAGGTCGCTTACTATGAAACCAAGGTAAAACGTCCCAGTGAGGCGCTGGCTGCCGGAGATGTGATTCTGGTTAAAGTCAAAGAAAAAGTAAAAAATTCGGATTTATGGCAGCTTGTTCTGGAACAGGAGCCGTTGGCACAGGCAGCGCTGTTGTGCCTCGAGGCTCAAACCGGATTCATCAAAGCCATGGTCGGCGGTCGCGATTTCCGGGACAGCCAGTTTCACCGGGCTTTGCAATCCAGACGACAGCCGGGTTCGGCCTTTAAACCCATCATTTATGCAGCGGCTTTGGACAAGCAGTTCGAAGACCCTCATAAATTTTATACGCCCGCTAAGGTGATTATTGATTCACCGATTGTGTTTGAAGACGAAGATCGGGATTTTACCTGGAAGCCGAAGAACTACAAGGAGCGATTTTTTGGTCCCACCCTGATGCGCGACGCTCTGGCCAAATCTCGCAATGTGGTGACGATCAAGATATTGCAGGATATCGGCGTTGATTATGCCATCGAATACGCCCGCAAACTGGGAATAACATCTGATCTGGCCAGAGATCTCTCTATTGCCCTGGGGTCCTCGGGGGTATCGCTGCTGGAGCTTACCAAAGCCTATTCAGTGTTCGCCAATGAGGGGTATATGATTGAACCGGTATTCATTACCAAAATTGTCGACCGCGAAGGCAATGTGCTTGAAGAGGCGGCTCCGGAGCGCATTAAAGTCATCGAAAAGACGACTGCCTATCTGATAACGCATATGCTGGAGGGTGTGGTCAAGCACGGGACCGGCTGGCGTATCAAGGCATTAAACCGGCCGGTGGCGGGCAAGACCGGCACCACGAACAATTTATTTGACGCCTGGTTCATGGGCTATACCCCCCAGTATATCACCGGAACCTGGGTGGGTTTTGATAACGAGGCACCGCTGGGAAAATCCGAAACAGGCTCGCGGGCTGCCAGCCCGATCTGGCTGGGTTTTATGAAGCGGGTTCTGGAAGATAAGCCCCCCAAAATTTTCGAGGTGCCTGAAGGCATTGTTTTTACTAAAATAGATTCTGAGACCGGGCTTTTACCGATTCCCGAATCCAAGGAAACCGTTTTTGTTGCCTTTAAGGAAGGCACCGAACCGACTGAATACAGTAAAAGACCCGGTGATATTGCCGATACCGGAGAGTTCTTCAAGAAGGATCTGTAATCAGGTTTCAGGTGTCGGGTGTCAGGAATCAGTAAGTTTCAGGTGTCAGTGTTCAGGTGTCAGGATTACGAAACTGATGACGTGCGGATTACCAGATTTCGGATTCTTTCATCTGCTTGCCGACACCTGACACCCATTTGAAGCCTGTTATTTGGGGATTGGATACACATACTTTTTCGTGGCCAGATGTTTGGGCCATACAATTTCGGTTTTGCCATCGAGCCACTGCAACAGAAAAGCCGGCAATTTATTTTGCTGGCTTTTATTGTTGTAGGAAACAAATTTAACCGGCCCCAATACAGTCATTAGGTTGGTGTTGGCCAGCGCATCGCGAATATTTTTGGGTGTCAGCACCTTGGTGCGTTTCAGCGCATCGCCAATCACGGTGATGCCGGCATAGGCTTCGGCTCCGTAGTGTTCGGGTCGCGTCCTGTATCTGGCAATAAATTTTTGATTGAATGCCTCGGATTCCCGGTGGGCCGGTGTGGGAGCCCAGACGGCGGTGCTGAAGATATGCTCTGCAGCCTGTCCGGCATGCGCTGCAAATTCAGGCTGAACAAAACTATTCCCATCGCCGACAAAAAGCTTCAGATTCAGCTTCATCTCTTTTAATTGGCGTACCATCATTGCGGCGCCTTCGGAATTGTCAGCGACGCTGTATATTAAATCGGGATTCTTCGCCTTTATGCGGTTCAGCAGCGGCCTGAAATCTGCTGTGCCGGTCTCAAAATGTTCCCTGATAACCGGCTTTAAGCCCAGTTTGCCTGCATTTTTAAAAAATTGGCGGGCGTGGGCAGCATGCCTGAGCGAATTTGCATACACGATGGCAACGGATCGAATTTCGCTGGTAACGCTGTTAATAGTTGATACAAAATCAGCAACTGCGTCCAGCCGCTCACTCACCGGCTGATTCAGCCTGAAGATGTATTCCCAGCCCTGCTCGGTGATTTTGTCCGCCGCGGCGCCGGTTACCACAAACGGTATCTTGTTTTGCTGGGCGACGGAACCCGTTGCCCAGGTAGCCGAACTCGAAAAGCCACCAGCGATGACCAGGACGTTGTCCTGCCTGATTAATTTTTTAATGGCTGCACGCCCTGCATCTGGACGACCCTTGGTGTCCGCAATAATCGGTTCAATTTTTTTACCGTTTACGCCGCCGCCTGCGTTGATTTCTTCGGCTGCCATCAGAACCGCTTTTTGCTGGATACGCCCAAACTCAGCCTGCCGGCCGGTTAGCGGCAGCATGACCCCGATCTTTATTGAGCCGGCAGCCAGGGCACTGGAAAGCATGATTCCGCTGATGAATGCAAATAAACTGGAAGCAAGGACCGTTTTTTTCGCCAAGTTTATCTCCCTGTCAAATGTTTTCCTGCAATGGAGCAGGAATAATTTTATTCTATTATCTAAATTCGGTTAATTTGCAATATTAATAAAGGGGCAAGATTCCCCAATCCGGAAAACGCTAAAATTGAAGCGCTCAAGCAACTGATGGGCCAATCCGATGTAGACATTTGGTTTGCTGACGAATCCGGCTGACAATGAAAGCACGCTGGTTCAATAATTATGTCTGTAAAAATGAACAAAAATAATTAGAGCGTTTGAACCAAGCTATCTTAGATGTTATGAATAACCCAAAAAAGACTCAAAAAACGACCTGTATCGGAACGTTATCATGACAAACGCTCTAACTTGCAATTGCCATTAACTGCTGTAAATTCATTAATTTTTCTTAAAAAGAACCCCATCTTTAGCTGATCCCCTAGCAAAGCTTCCGTCGAAAGAAATCAATCGATCTTGTGGCCGCTATTTGCAACCTGAAACGGCTTTGTGCCCTCTGGACCGACAGCTGCAGACATCATAACGTATTTGATTTTCCGTTCAAAATCATTCTAATCTTCACC
>JASFPY010000059.1:0-8690 GCA_050115755.1 Desulfobacteraceae bacterium
GCAAGGTTGAAGGAATCGAAATTTATTGATCGATTAGGCCCTTAAAATTAATAGCGGTTCTTTTCATGGCCATATTTTTCACCACGAAGGACACGAAGTTCACAAAGGGCGGAAAATGTCTTGATGTGATGGTTTTTCTTTGTGTTCTTCGTGCGCTTCGTGGTTTTTTTACTTTAGTCTTGGGCACCTTTTTTAAGAGTTAGATGCTGATTTCAACCTACCGCATTTCAGGATTCGATGCGCTCCTCAAATTTTTCTAATGCTTCCCGCAGCATCTGGCGAATGAAGACCTCCTTCTCCCGTGTGACAAGTTTCTGGTAGGCCGCCTGGCCCGGATGGGAAGGCGCCAGCCCCGGCGGGTTGTCTTTGAATTGGTTGCGCATTTGCTCATAGGTCTGGACCATTGAAATGATAGTAAAATTCTGACAGGGCAGCGCTTCGAGCCATCCCAGTCGGCGCATCATTTCAAAACGCATCTGGTCGGCCAAAAACAGGTGGATATCCACCACCTGCATCTGCTGCTTGCTGGCCAGGTAGTTGAACTTGGTGGCCGGCCCGAAGTCCAGGACCCCCATTATCATTTCATAATAAGCAAGCGAGCTGTCTTCTCCGGGTTGGGCCAGAAAATAAAGGGTTTTATCGGATAGATCCGACAGGCGGGTATTGGTATCATAGGCTTCGCCAAAACGTTGCTGCCAGGGGCCGAAGGCCCGCTGCTCAACCACCTTGGTGCGATAATGATGAAGATCAACGACTTTTGTCATGGCTAAGAAGTATAAAGAAATGCAAATTGGGTGTCAATCAAAGTTGATCGACTGTTGTGTGATGCGCCGCAAAAGCAATCAAAATTTGAGTTTTTTTATTTTTTAAGTAGCTGTTCGAGAATATTCTGGACCCCTTTCTCGAGGGATTTTTTAAGGGCCTGTTCGGCCAGGCCTGCGGTGGCCCTTTGCATGCTGCTTTCATCAAAATCCGGGTTTTTCGAGTTGCCGCGAATGGGGACATCGATGGTGACCCCTTCAAGGTAACGGTAGGCTTTATCGCCAACCAGCCGGGGGGTGATCGGCACCTTGGCCGTATAATCAAGGCTTTTGTCAAAACCCACCGAACCGCGCAGCTCTATGGGATACCCGTCGATTTCAAGTCGGATGGGAGAGGTCTCAATTCGCCCGTTGCGCGCTACAAAATCAATATCCAAATCCCCAAAATCCATTTCATTTCCGCGAATTCCGATCAAAGCCAACAGCCCCGAAAGCAGGTTGGTGGATTTGACCCGAACCCCTTTTAAGCGCAAAGTTCCGGTAAATGCAGTTTTATCCCAATCCTTTTTATCCAGGGCCCACTTAAAATGCTGCATATACAGATCAACGTGTCCTTCAGCCTGGACTGAACCCTGGAAGACCGGATGAATTTTAGACAACAGTCTTTCGGCCATGGCGTCTGTGATTTCAACATCCTTCAGCAGGGTTGAATCCGGTGGCAGAGAAAGCATATACGGTTCTTTTTTCAAGTCGATTTTGGGCTGAAGATTCAATTGGCCGCCGTTGGCGGTTGCTGCCAATTTGGCGACGGCGGATTCATTGGCAATGCGCAGTGGAACTTCGGTGGCCGAAATGCCCAGACCGAAGACGTCAATGGAATCTGCGCGGATGGATCCGCTAAAGTCTGTCTGTTTAAGTGCATCCGCCCAGCGCGTTCTGCCGGAGACCATTTTGAGTCTAAAGGGGTTGTCGCCTTTTCCCGTTATGGTAATCTGGGGACCGGCAATTTTCTGAAGGTAAGGAGAGAGCATCTTCAGATCTAAATTGATATTGCCGCTGGCATCCAGCTTTTTTTGACTGCCGGCCTGATCAAGGTTTCCGGCCGCTGAAAGGGACAGAGGTGTAGAGTTTAGCTGGATATTTTCAATCGTAAGCGCCTTTCCGCCCGGGCTGCGTTTTAAATTTGCCTTTAGCTTGACGTGATCTTCGGAAATCGGAGGCAGGGTATCAGAGGTTAACTGAAAAGGAGAAAGATCGGCATCGACTTTTAGATGCTGGGCTTTGGGCGATGAAAAATCCAAATCGAGATCAAATGTTCCTTTACCTGCAATCCGGGTTTTTTGCGGCAGCTGGATGAAATCGCCGCAGGAACGGGTCAGTTTAGCCAGGTCAAGGTGGGCCTTTGCCCGTGTTTTCATGTCTTTTTGGAGATCCGACCAATCGCTGATCGTTAATTCAGGTATGGTAATCGTACCCGCAGAACCGTTGATTTCAATCGGCGCAAAGCGGGCGGACTTGGTTTCGAAATTGAGCTTTCCGCTGGTCTCCACAGTCAAACGGTCATCACGCAGTGTTTTTTGTCCGTCGTGATAACGGAAATTTCGGATATCAATCTGCATGCGGTTTATCATCAGGCGCTGTGAATCCATTGATCCACTGGACTGAATATGAGTGGTTCCCTCCAGGTGGGCGTTATCGGAAAGTCTGCTAAAATTTTGCAACAATTTCGAAATCTGCCGCAAATTAAAGTTGCCGTCGATTGACAAATCGTCGGCAGTAGGCAGATTCCCCGCGGAATTTAACTCAAAACGGGCCGCGCTGAATTTTCCCCGGGCCATCAATGATTGAATGGATAACGTTGGCTTTTGGAGTTTATGAACAGTTAAACCCTCGCCTCTATGGACCGTGGCGCTGAAATCGGCTTTGACGTCCTGCTTTGGAAGGATCGGTGCTCGGTTGCGGTTCAAAGCCAGATCACGAATATCCAAATTTATCGCCGCGGCGCTTATGTTGGACGCGGTTTCATTGACCTGAAGTCTGGCAAACATTTTGCCGGAACCGTCCCATTCGCTGATGTCGAGAAATTTTTTTAATTCTTTGAGCGCTGCCGCCATGTCCGCTGAAAGCGTGACCTGCAGGGTGCGAAAATCTCCGCGTCCGTCTGCATTCAAAAAAGAGGAGCGAAGCGATAAGTTGTCCAGGTGGATTCCCCGAGCGCTTCTTTCCCCGCTGGTTTTTAGCGAGATCGGTTTATTCCAGGCAACGGGTTTGCCTCTGCTGAGACCTTCTAATTGATCGAGGCGGGCATTGCTTTCAAACGCGGTGACTTTCTCAGTCGATTTGACGCTGGCAGACCATGCGAGTTTGCCCCGGGACAATGCCATATCCCGGCGCAGCTTTAAGGTGCCGGGCAGCTGGGAAAAAACTTCGGCCAGGTTGATATCGACTGAACCCTCAAGTTGATTTTGGCCCCGGCCGGCGAACGTCCCCCGGACGGATCCGGTCGCTACAGAAGACTCTAAGCTCAACTGGTTTAGCGACAGGACACCCTGACTGATGGTGCCGTCTATTTCTGTGGTGATTCCCATAATCCGGGGATGATCCGCACCCAGCGGCCCACCCCAGAGCTCCAGCCGGCTCACGGACATCTTTCCGTTGATGCCCATAACCTTTGCTGCACTGCCCTGTAAGGCCAGATCAACATTTAAACGGCCCTTGCCGGATGGAAAATTAGCCCGGGAAGACATTATCTCCAGTACCTCTTCAAGCTCCCAGTTGGTGATTTTCAAACGCGCATCGGTTTGAATGGCTTTTAGATCAAGAGGGTTATTCGTGGAAAGGGTCAGTGTGCCCTCGCCGGAAAGGCTGCCGACAGTGTCGCCCGATGTCAGGAATACCCGGTAGGCGATGGGTTTTTCGATATCAGATATATCCAGGTAAAGATCCAGGTCTTTAATCACCGTTTTTTCATTGCCCGCCGGGTTTACCGCGCGGACGGATCCATCGCTAATTTTAAGTATTCCGGAAAAGGCCGGAAATCCACCGGATGGAGAGGGTTTCGATTTATCGGATAAATCAGATGGCTGTTTATGCGAGAGATAAAAAACCACTTGCGGCTTAACGACTTCAATCCCACCCAGATTGCCGCTATCGGCTGCCAGCTGAACCAGTCCGCGATATCCTTTTAGCGCGGCGATCTCGATCAAAAGGTTTTCCTGTCGATAGTCGTAGACGATGCCTTTGGCTTCAATACCGCTGAACCATTTAAACCGCCATTCTGCGACCTGCAGCCGCCCCGGCAAATGCCGGTTGACGGTTTCCAGTATGGCCGGTTTCAGCAGGTTGCTGGATAAGATTGCGGGCAAAAACACCAGCCCGACAAAAATCACAAAAAACAGCGAAATCGCCGTCCACAGCAACACCGGTTTTGTTTTCATTTTGCTCCCTTAAACAGCCTATAGCGACTTCTGATAATAGAAGAGATATAAACGTACCCTAAACAACATAATACACAACGCTGATAATCGAAATAGAAGCTTTTTCAAATTTAATGATTAATATATAATTTATTTGGTTGAGAATTTACAGCTGAATTTTGCACGTGTCCTCCAGAGGTGAACAAATCGGAAGCTTTCCTGTTCTTATTCATTTGCATGCAGAATTCAGGTAGCAGTTGATATCGCAGAATAAAGACCTCGAGGTTATACATGATCTGGTTTTTTATCATATTTTTCGCCATTTCCGGTCTGCTGGCAGCTTACATCGCCTGGCGGCTTTTTACCAAATTCGCCTTGCGGTTTCGGTGGAAGATTACCATTGCACTGGGGATCGTTGCTGCCATTTTTACGCCCGTTTTGACGATTATGTTGCGCCGCTCAGGATTCGACAGCCTCGGCCTGAACCTTCTGACCTGGGCCGGATATCTGGCAGTCGGTTTTCTGAGTTTTATATTTTCTTATCTGGTTATTCGAGATCTGGTATGGATGCTGCTTGGCGGGTTTAAAATGATTCAGGCACGGCTATCGAAACCAGCCCCGCCTGCCGCAGAATCCCGGCTAATCGAAGATCCTTCGCGCAGAGGATTTATTGTAAACGCAATGAATTATGGGGTTGTGGCGGCTGCGGCCCTCTCTACCGGATACGGTATTGCAGAAGCCAAACAGATACCCAAGGTGAAACGCGTGCCGATAAAACTCGATCATTTGCCGCCTGATCTGGATGGTTTCAGAATCGTCCAGATCACCGACCTTCACGTCAACCCCACTTTTCGACGCGCTGCGGTGCAAGACATCGTGGCGGTGGTGAACACCCTTGATGCCGATATTATTGCTTTAACCGGCGACCTGGTCGACGGCTCGGTTGCTCAGCTGGGGTTTGACGTGGCGCCTTTGAAGCAGCTCAAGTCGGCTTCGGGGAATTTTTTTGTTACCGGTAATCACGAATATTATTCCGGTGTGATTGAATGGATCGAAGAAGTCAAGCGCCTGGGTTTCTCCGTGCTGCTGAATGAACATCTGGTTATTACCCGCGGCCAGGCAAAAATGGTGCTGGCCGGAGTGACTGACTACCGCGGTGGCAATTTTTTACCCGATCACCGCTCGGATCCACAAAGAGCGATAAATGGTGCGCCGCCGGCAGCCGTTAAAATCCTTTTAGCGCACCAGCCAAAAAATATTTTTAATGCCGCCAAAGCCGGCTACGATTTGCAGATCTCGGGCCATACCCACGGCGGCCAGTTTTTCCCCTGGAACCTATTGGTGGGTTTTTCCCAGCCCTATGTATCCGGCTTGCACAAGCACGAGAACACCCAAATCTATGTCAGCCGGGGTACCGGCTACTGGGGCCCGCCGTTGCGTCTGGGCTCGCCTTCCGAAATCACTTTAATCAAACTGGTTGCCGGTTAGATCCAGATGGCATCAACACCGTAGAAGTGTTTTCAAAACCCCATCATCTGAGGTTTTTAAAACACTTCAGACCCCGTTTAAACCAGCGCTTTGCCCTCCGGTGGTCTGACGATAAGCACCGAACAGGGGGAATTGCGGATGACCTGGGCGGTTATATTTTTTTTTAAAAAGCGCACCCAGCCCTTGCGGTCCTGTGAAGCCATCACGATCACATCCACGTTGAATTGCCTGGCCTTTTCAACAATCACTTTATAAACCGGAATCCCGCTCACCTGAATTTCTTCGACAGCGATTGTGTTTTTAATTTCTGCGGGAACCACCTCGGAAAGCTGGGTCTGCTCTTTTATCATCCGGTGTTTCTGGACCTCTTCCAGAGACCCGGCCACGACTCGACCGTGAACCGGAAATGGCTCTTTGACGTGGAGCACATAGAGCCTGGCATGGTAGGTTTGGGCCAGTGATGCCGCGTGCCTGGCGGCATACAGCGAGGATTTTGTAAAATCTACCGGAACAAGGATATTTTGAATTTGGGTCATCACACGGTTTTTTAATTGACGATTTGGGTTTCAAGTGTCAATTTTATAATTGTATCTCAAAAATGTCAGATCCGTCATGAACAAAGAAGATATCAAAAAACTGGCCAAGAATAAAAATTTTATTTCCGGAATCTATAATTATTGTGATCGGTGGTGTCAGCGCTGTCCGTTCACTTCGCGCTGCATGAATTTCGCAATGACCCGGGAGTATTCGGACGATCCTGAGGCCAGTGATATAACCAATGAAAGATTTTGGCAAAGCCTTTCTGAGATTTTTAAAGTGACACGGGAAATGCTGGAAGAATCCGCCGAGGAGATGGGGATAGACCTTGATTCCATCGATTTTGAGGCAGCATCGCGGGACGAAGCTGTCAAAGATAAAATTGTAAAAAACCACGAATGCTGCCGTGCCGCTCAACAATATTACAGAATGGTGGACGATTTTTTTGAATCTGAAAATATCCCTTCACTTCATGTCGTCGCTGAAACGGACACAGATAAGGCACCTGAATTGCCAAAAATAGATAAGCTGGACGGACCGGCCACCCTTGATGAACTGGTCGAAATCATTTTCTGGTACCATCATTTTATATATGTCAAACTGATGCGGGCGGTTCACGGTGCGCTGGGAGACACACCGGAAATGCTCGAAGATTTTCCGAAAGATTCAGACGGATCTGCCAAAGTGGCGTTGATCGCCATCGACCGCTCCATGGCCGCCTGGGGATGTCTAAATGATTGTTTTCCTTCTCACCGGCAACAAATTCTTTCGATAATCCAGCATCTTGACGGCCTGCGCCGGAGGGTGGAGAATGTATTTCCGCAAGCCCGGAATTTTGTTCGACCGGGATTGGATGAATAAATTACAGATTTTGGTTATCAACTAATGCAGAATGTGGATTCATACCGCTTAAACGATTTTAAGATTACCATCGATAAGCAGGGGGCCAACCGATACACCAAAGCCAGCTATCCGGTCCGATACGGAAGATTTTGCGAGATCAAAACACCGCAATATCTCTTTGAGTTCAATTTAAACGGTGAAATCAAAACCATTCGCGGCCTTAATTCAAACTGGACCCATCCGGCCGAATGGCTGAAGCGAACCGATGCGAATGACTGGGTCTTTTATTCGGCGGGAAGATATCACCAGCTCTTTTCTTTTTTGGGCGAATATTACCTGCCCTGTCTTTCCTATCCGAGCAACTCCCTCTGGCAATACAACCCTTTTGAAGATATCACGGTTCGCAATGCACTGGCGGCAGGCTCTCGGCTCGCGGCGGATCTGCGACCGATACGCACCAATGGGGTTCCCTTAAAGATCAAGGATTTTCTGGGACGTATTTTGCGTCACGACACAAACACCCTGTCGCTGAAAACAAAAAAAATGCATCAAATCATCGGAGGTCCGGTGTCGGTCCTGCCGCCGGACACCCGTCATGTGGATTACGAAGTCATCCCCCTGATGGTTGCCGACGGCTGCCTGTATCACTGCGGCTTTTGCTGCGTAAAATCTCACCGCAGCTTCCGCTGCCGGCCTGAAGCCAATATTCGCAGGCAGGTCCGGCGATTAAAGGCCTTTTACGGCGCCAATTTAAGCAACTATAATGCCCTGTTTCTGGGCAATCATGATGCGCTGGCCGCCGGATGGGAATCGATCGGCATGGCCGCTGCCGAAGCTTATGAAACATTTGATTTTGAACATTCCCATCTCAAAAACCCCGCCCTTTTTTTATTCGGCAGTGCGGACTCGCTGCTTGCTGCCGGCGAAAAGCTGTTTGAGGCCCTCAATCGGATTCCGTTTTACACCTATATCAACATCGGCCTCGAGTCTGCCGATGCCGCAACCCTTGCCCAGATCAACAAACCCCTGGAACCCGCAAAAATAAGAGATGCCTTCCAGAAGATGCTGGACATAAACCACCAATACCTGAACATCGAAATCACCGCAAATTTTCTGCTGGGAGATTGCCTGGCTCCCGGGCATTACCTTGCATTGATCGAGTTGATTCGCAGCGGCCTGGATCGATTTTACAGCAAGGGCGCTATTTACCTATCGCCCCTAAAAACCAGCTGTAACCGGTCAGCCCTGCTGCGCCAGTTCGTTGAGATCAAAAACAAAAGCCGGCTGCCCGCCTATCTTTATATGATTCAGCGATTATAATTCGAACTTGCCTGCTCGTTTTGCGCCTTGCTCCTCTATCCGTGACGCAAAACCCTATTTCTATTCACAGATGAAGTAAAAAAAGACGAGTTTTTAAGCCTGTCAATCTTTACGCCTCTGGTTTAAGTCCCCAAATAAATTATTAAGTAATGATTTCCCCCTCTTTTTTTAGAGAAGAGGTAGACAAAACCTATTTGGGGTATTAACTTTTTCTATCTTTTATCTGTATTCGCGTTTTTGAAATTTGATAATTCCAATAGAAGACAAAAAATAATATCGCTAAAGGACCCTCAAAAAGATCTTGCGCGGTTGGGTTCTTAGGATT
>JASFPY010000060.1:0-8576 GCA_050115755.1 Desulfobacteraceae bacterium
CACCTCTGGAGGCGAATTTGTGGGGGATACCCATATGGGCTTCATCCGCGAACCCATTATAGGGCCGGGAGAAAATAACCACTGCAAATTTTTCTGGATCAGCTTCCAGCTGCGCCATGGCCTTTTGCCCGATTTCTTTCATTTCCGCCATACACTTATTTTGTTTCCGCAGGGCTTTAGCAAAGGCAGCCTCGGCGGTTTTGCGCTTCAATCCCATTTGAACAGCCGCCTGTACCAGCGGGGCCCGGGCATCCGCTAATCCCTCGGATAAATCGATCAAAGGGGTTAACACCTTGGTGCCGGCCTGCGCCAGTCGGTCCAACCGGCTGCGGAACGTGGTTTGCAGATAATATGTTTCTCCCTGAACCAGGGGGCACACCTGGGATTGGGAATGCGCATCAGTGGACTTGCCGCCGGGCACCGCTTTGAAGTGCGGCAGAAAAATGAAGTCGAGGGGGCGGCCGGATTCAATCAGCGAATAGAAAAAGCCATGGGCCAGCTCAGCCGGGTAACAAAACGGGGCATTGCGTTGGTCAATGCCTTCCTGCGATGGTTCTGCGGGTAAAACGATCTCATAACCCAGTTCAGAGAAAAAGTTGGCATACAGCGGATAATAGGAGTTAATCAAAAAGCTCCTGTTAAAACCGATTGTCCCCCGGTGTTTAACACCCATTTTTGCCGGAGGGTCGGGGGCATATTTTTCGAAAACAAGCTTCTGGCGAATTTTAACGAGGTCGAGGCTGGCGATATCATAGCGCACGTTGTGGCGCAGATTATAATAGCGATTGCAGGCGCCGCCGAATGGATATTTTTTACCTTCAACCTTAATCATTGCAATTTCGCATCGCCGGTCGCATTTTTCTTTGCCGCCTTTGCATATAAATGATTTCTCATAGGCGACTTGGCGGTTTGCCAGGTTTTGCAGGTCAAAATTCTTTGCAGTCAGCAACCCCGCCTCGATGCGATTTTTAACCTCCAGTGCAACACCATAGGCCCCCATCAGTCCGGGTTCCGGCGGGACAACGATAGGTTTGCCGACCAGCGATGCCATTGCCAGCGGTACGGCTTTGTTGTAGCAAACACCGCCCTGCATATAAACTTTTTCACCCACGGGCCGGTTACCCTTTACGCGGTTTGAATAGTTCATGCAGATGGAATAGACCAGCCCGGCAACAATGTCCTGGTGCCGGACGCCCTCATGAATGGCGTTTTTGATATCCGAAGATATGAAAGCGGCGCACTGGTCGTTGAAATTCGGCGGATGCTCTCCTTGCATGGCCACATCGGCGATTTTTTCCATTTCAAGCCCAAGGGTTTCATAGGCCGATTCTTCTAAAAATGATCCGGTGCCGGCCGAACAGGCTTCATTCATGGCATAATCGGATGGTACCGCATTGGTGATGTAAGTGTATTTGGCGTCCTGCCCGCCGATTTCGAAGATCGTGTCCACTTTGGGGTCAAAATATATCGCAGCGGTGGCATGAGCGATGATTTCGTTGATAACGCCGTCGGTGAGGGCATGCAGACCGGCAATCTGACGCCCGGAGCCGCAGACCCCGAGGCCGATAATCGATAATTGCGCGGGATCCATCCGCTGTTTGACCTGCTCTAAAATGGACCCGTAACAGCGCCTGGAGGCGCCGACCGGGTCACCGTCGGTGCGCAGGTAAACCGAAGCCAACATGGCATTATCCGACGTTCGCAACAACACCGCTTTGGTTGTGGTGGAACCGACATCCAGACCTAAAATACAAACATCACCGGCGGCCATCTGCCCCTTTTCCATGGTTTTAAATTCCACCTGATCGGTAAAATTTTTTAATGGCGGCAGGGTGTCGAAAGAGGCCATTTCCGTATAAAATAGGTTCTCCAGGCCGGGATAGCGATCCGTTTCATGCTCAAGCGCCCAGAGGGCGGCGCCCAGAGCCTCGAAATAGGGCGCTTGTTCCGGAACGATAAGCCCCGGAATGTCCTCTTTTAAATATTCGATCATCATGCGGTTGCGAGCCGTGCCGCCGGCAACCATCAAATTTTGCTTTTCGACCTTTTTCAGGAGTTCCATAATTTTATTGGCCATCATTTTACACAATCCAGCGGTGACCTGAGATTTTGGAATCCCTTTGTTGGTAGCGTGGGTGCAATCGGATTTACAGAATACCGAACACCGGCCGGAAACGTGATGGGGCGACTCGACCGCCGCCCAACGGGCGGCCTCTTCCAGCGAAACATTCATACGCCGCAGTTGCTGCAGAAAGAACTCGCCGGTGCCCGAGGCACATTTGTTTCCCGTGATGACGTTGGATATGCGCCCGGTCCGATTCAGAACATAGACCATAAAGGTTTCTCCACCGGCGGAGACTACGGCCGGGCAGGAGACATCCGGCGGTTTGACAAATTGATAGGCATATTCCACCGCTTCCGGTTCGGATATGGATGGCAGGTTTACAAATTTCCGGAATTTGCGCCCGGTGGCGGCGATTCTGTCAAATGAACTCAAATCCAGCTGCTCAAGGGCATTTATCAGCGTCTGTTTAGGGTCGCCTTCATGGGGATAAAGGCCATACTCAATCAGTGTCGGTTTTGGAAGCTGATGATCACCTGCGGAACCACGACGGTCGCGCTTGTCGCCTCGGCCTTGCTCGAGTTTCATCTGGACCAGGGATACGGTTGATGCTCCCAGACAGATACCCAGAGATTTTATTCTTTCAGCCATTGTTTACTGTAAAGCTCCCGGTTGACTAAATTTTTTCTATTTTCTGATTGGAAGATCTTTAATTTTTTCATTGGAAATTTTTGTGGCCCAATATTCGGTTCGTTTCACAGCAGGCCTGGAGCCTGATTATGGAATTCATATTCCAAATATCCGGTCACCCGAAGGTTGGCGAAAAGATAATGCCCGGTCTTCTGACGTTCCGTTGCAGCCAAAAGGCCGGCATTTCCGGAAAGGCGATTAAATTTTTTTCTTACTTTAATTTAAACACACTTGCAAGGCTTATATTCATCATCCCAAAGTTTTAAGGACCCGCTGGCTCCATTGGGGGGGGATCCCCAAAACATAACCGGGGAATGCGAAAAGCCAGCGATCAAAACGCGTTACCCACTAACTTTTGTTATTATGCTCTGGCGGGTTTTGACCGGGTTTCCCGTGCGGCGACCTGGGGATCGATGCGCCAGGTGACGATGGGTGAAAGGGTGTAAAGCAACATGTAAATCAGGCAGGCTTCGCCATAATAGGGCGTAAATACAGTGAAAATGACAATCAATGATGCGCGCCCGAACCAGGGATGCCGGCTCATGAAACGGCCCAGATGCAGATAACGGATCCGATAGGCATTCATCAGAATGGCAGCCAAGATCATAAGGCCAAAGCAAAAAGTACCCCAAAACCGTATCCAGCTGGAGGCTTCATTAAGCGCCTGGCCAAAAATGATCAAGCCCGACATGACCAACAAAGCGGCAGCAGGTGTAGGCATGCCTTTAAAAAATCCCGGAATGGGCGATTTGTCCAGTGTAAAATAAATCAACCGGACGATCCCAAACAACGCGTACAGCCAGGCAATCAAGCCGATCGGTAGTTTTTGAAAGAACGGATCCGGATAGCCGGTAAAGATGATATAAAAAATCCAGGCCGGTGCAACACAAAAGCTGACGGCATCTGATATATCGTCCAGCAAGCTTCCCAAATTGATTTTTTTTCTCGGCTCATCTTCCTGCAACGGCTCTGTCAAACCCAGTTTGCGCGCCACCGCACCGTCGAGCTTGTCGAATAATGCCGCACCGA
The DNA here is from genome assembly GCA_050115755.1 of Desulfobacteraceae bacterium. Classification (GTDB taxonomy): domain Bacteria; phylum Desulfobacterota; class Desulfobacteria; order Desulfobacterales; family JAHEIW01; genus JAHEIW01. The sequence goes on from JASFPY010000060.1 coordinate 3,782, forward strand.
TCAAAAATAGGGATGCTTCTCGAATACGCCCTTGGTATGCAAAAAACACGGCCAGCAGCCCCATCATTGCATTCATGACGGTCAGCGCGTTGGGAAAGAAAGCCAGAATCCGTCGGCGCAGCGGTTCATTCCCCAGACACAGCTCATCCAGACATAATGTCCCGTACTTGCGGACGTAGCCCGCAATTGAACCGAAATTTATGATCAAGAATATGATCTCGATAAAAAATAAACCCCGCAACGGTAAATTTCCCAGCCATGAAATCCAGAAATAAATTTTTGATGGTGGGCCTTCCGGCACATAGAACGCATAGGCATAAAGCAAGGCGCCAACCGGTGCGGCAACGATGGTTCGCAGACGGGTGAACTCTTTGAATTCGAGTTCCTGGTCATTGCGGATGGCAAAGCCGCGCATAAAGTGCGCGAAATTATCCCGGATGAGGACGGTTACCGCCAGAAAGAGCACCAGAATGGCATGCAGCATTTCCCCTCTTGTGGGATCCGGTGAACTGAAGTGAACCCGCCACATTACACCGACGGCGACCAGCGGAAAAATGATGGAGTAGACTAATTTATCCATCAGGCGGTCGGCCAGCTGCTCGAGTCGGGGATGGAGCTCGAAGCGGGCGGCAAACCAGCCATCGACAAGATCAAAGCTCATGGAGATAAATAACAGCGAAACGCCGATAGTATACAGAATCGGACTTTGCGTCCATATAACAGCGACGGCGCAGATCAATCCGGCAAAAACCAGAGGCGGGCGCCCGTAAACGAAAAGCGCCGTGATTTTCTGTGAAATGATTTCCTTCTTGCTCATGGCGGTATTAATTTTTCCCAAAGCATATTCGGGCCTATTGTGATGCCCGTTAAACTTCCACTGGTATTGGGTTCGATTCGGTCCTCAGCCATTGCAGCGCAGATATTGGTGACAGTGGGAAAATTGAGATGGAACAGGATGAACCCGCGGCGAAATATTTGGTCACAGAGTGGTCATCATAGAAGATCTGCCAAAACCTGTCAAGAAGGCCTGTGATTCGCAAAGATCAAATTTTTATCGATGTTGCTTTGCCTTCTGCGCTGGTTTTTGATAATGCAACGGCAGTTGTTACGGAAAAAAAACAGAGTTTCGTGGCTGGGAAGCCACTCCCACTATTTAATTTTTCACCGCAACGACCTTTCGATTTAACATCGGTTGTGGGAGCGGCATCTTGCCGCGACTGTAAACATTTTGCCGATACGTAATCCGCCAAGAGGGAAATATTGGGCGCCAGATAACGATATCGAGCACGACGACGAGTACGAGTAGGAACATAGTCCATCATCGTACTCGTCCTCGTACTCATCCTCGTTCTCGGCTTTGGTTTTTTGATGTAGCGTCTAAGCGGGTATTGCCCATGTCACAGTCGGTCTATAAAAAGGTCGGAATCGCCTCGCTGATCATGATGGCCTCGGTTTTCCTGAGTCGGCTTTTCGGATTTTTGAGGCTGATCATCATTGCTTATGTTGGCGGGCGCAGTGGTGAAGTCGATGCCTACCAGGTTGCCTTTGTCATTCCTGAAATTTTAAACCACATCGTCGCCAGCGGTTTTCTTTCGATTACGTTTATCCCGATATTCTCGCGCTACCTGGCGGCCGACAGAGAAAAGCAGGGGTGGGAAATTTTTTCCATCATTTTAAGCTGTTTTGGAACGCTTTTGATTCTGCTTATCGTAATCGGGATGATATTTGCGCCTGAGATGGTGGCGCTGATTGCACGTGGACGCTCGGATCCGGCTTTTCGCCTGCAGGTCATCAGGATGACGCGCATTATTTTGCCCGCTCAATTTTTATTTTTTGCCGGCGGGCTTTTTATGGCCGTTCAATTCGCCAAAGAGAAATTTTTGATACCTGCCCTGGCACCGCTTTTCTATAATCTTGGAATTATTGCCGGCGGCCTTTTGCTGGGTCCTAAACTGGGAATGGAAGGTTTTTCCTGGGGGGTGCTGCTTGGAGCGCTTGTCGGAAATTTCGGATTTCAGTACTGGGGGGCCAGAAAGATCGGCATGCAATATTCGCCCATTTTTGCTTTCAGCCACCCGGATCTGAAACAATATATCAAGCTCACCCTGCCGTTGATGCTCGGGCTCACCCTGTTTTTTTCCATGGAAATTTTCATGAAATTTTTCGGCAGTTATCTGCCGCCGGGCAGCATTGCAGATTTAGAATACAGTTTGCGAACCGTGCTTCTTTTGGTCGCATTTTTCGGTCAGGCGTTAGGCGTGGCGTCCTATCCGTTTATGGCCCGTTTGGTTGCCGAAAATAAATTGGCAGAAATGAACGAATTGCTAAATGACACCCTGCGCTATCTGTCTCTGGTTATTCCGTTTTCGGTACTGCTGATGGTGCTCCGGCACGAGGTGATTTTAATCCTGTTTCAGCGCGGAAAATTTGATGCCGCCGCAACCGGTCAGGCGTCTGTCGTGCTAATTTTTTTCCTGATTGGCGCTTTTGCCTTTGCGGCCAGTACCATTGTGCCCCGTGCTTATTATGCCATGCAGGACACACTTTTTCCCGCAATTTATGCAACCATTGCAGTGATATTAAGCATTCCGTTGTATCTGGCCGGATTAAAAATTCTGGGAGCCCGTGGAATTGCACTGGCGGTTTCGTTGTCCGCGGTATTGCAGGTGTATCTTTTATACGCACTTTGGAATAAGCGTACCCAAAACAAAGGAAGTCGTGCTGTGTATGTGACTTACCTGAAAGTGTTTTTTCTCAGTTCATTGCTGGGAATTTTAATGATCGGGTTTAAGTTAAAGGTCCTGGGCAGGATTGATTCGGCAACATTTAGCGGTAGCTTAGGGGTAGCTTTTATAACCGGAATCGTTTTTATGGGTGCCTTGCTTCTGGGAGGTTACATCTTCAAAATTAGGGAGATCAGGGAAGTGATCCAGCGGGTCAGCATTAAATTGGGTGGCGGCTAAAGTGATTCCTAATGATATTGTGTTAAAAAAATTTATGATTGATGGAAATATCCGTTGCTAAAGCAGCGTTAGACAACGAGCACGAGTACGAGAGTGAATCAACGCCACTCAATTTCGTCCTCGTAATCCTCCTCGTCGCCGATAATCGTATTTTAAATTGGAAATTGAGAATTTAAGCAAGTTGGCAGGTTGGGTTGATCCTCAGGCGGAAAGCCCAGCCTTGTATAACTACCAGCGAATCAGCGCGCTACCCCAGGTCAGTCCACCGCCGAAAACCGGCAAACAAATTAAATCATCGGACTTGATGCTTCCATCGCGGACCGCCTCATCCAGCGAGATGGCACAGGAAGCCGAAGAGATATTGCCGTATTTGTGCAGTGTCACGTAAAAGCGCTCAAAGGGGACATTCAAGGATTTGGCAATATTTTGAAACATGCGAATATTGGCCTGGTGCGGAATAAACCAGTTTACATCTTCAACCCTGAGCGCGTTGAACTCCAGCGCTTCATGGATGGCTTCGATAAAGTGCCGCACGGCGACGCGAAAACTCATATTGGCTTCGATCATATTCAGGTAATGCAATCCCTGATCGACACTTTCATGGGTAATCGGCGTGGTTTTTGAACCTCCGCCGGGCAGCAGCAGATCTCTGCCGTTGGCACCGTCGGTGTGCATGTGCGTGGAAAGAATCTCGGGGCCGTCATCTCCTAAAGTCAGTAAAGCCGCGCCAGCACCGTCTCCCCAGAGAATACAGGTTGCCCGATCCTGCCAGTTGAGCGTTCGGGTCATGATTTCAGAGGCCACCACCAGAACGCGTTTGAAGGTTTTGTTTTTAAGGTATTGTTCGGCGACATTTAAGCCGAAAATAAAGCCTGAACAGGCTGCGGTAATATCGAAGGTCACCGCCTGGGGAGCATCCAGTTTGGCCTGAAGCCAGTTCGCAGCGGAAGGACAGCACGTATCGGGTGTAATCGTGGCCATGATGATCAGATCAAGGTCTTTGGCCGTTAGACCGGCTGCTGCTAAAGCCTTCATTGAGGCCTCAGCCCCCAGATCAGCTGCCGTGACATCCGGTTCTGCGATTCTTCTTTCCACTACACCGGTACGCTTTCGGATCCATTCGTCGCTGGTATCCAGACCCATGTTTTCCAGATCTGTATTGTTCAATCGTTTTGGCGGGAGATACGAGCCGGTTCCCAGAATTCTAATAGATTGCACGTGTATTTTCTCCAGAAGCAGACATTCGATATCAGATGTAACGATCTACCATTTCCGCAATCATTTTTTCAACCCCCTGAGGGCCTTCTTTTTGCTCCAGCGTCTGTATCAGGTTCATTATTTTCTGGTAGGTTGCCGGGTCGTTTTTTAAATCATCGGTTGAACGATAGACACCGCCGCGGCGGCCGGCCCGGTAAATCAGCCGGTCGGTATCCGAAAGATCCTGATAGGATTGAATCACCGCCAGCATTTTTTCTTTATCTTCCGGGAGCTTGCCGGAAACCTCTTCCAACAGATTCATGATATGATCGCTGGTTACGGTGCTGGTAATGCCCTCGAGGGTTTTTATAAAAAGCCTGATTTCCTCGGCCAACATGTCATCAGTTTGCATGCTGAAGCTTCCATCTTCCAGCTTGGTGTGCAGCGGAACGCGATTCGGCACCCGCAGGCTGCGCAAGCGGATAAAATGGGGATTGATTTGATTGAGCACCTTTGCGGTTTCCACTGCATGATCGCGCCACATTTCCTGGCCGCCCAGGCCGGGCATGATATATTCGGACACTTCCATACCGGCAGCCAATAGCCGCCTGCCAGCGTCAATATGCTGGGCGCCG
>JASFPY010000061.1:0-8516 GCA_050115755.1 Desulfobacteraceae bacterium
AAACCGATTCAATTGTGACACCTGAAACCTTCTTTTTGGTTAACTGAATTTTTCGGGGAACAATCGGCGGATATCCGCCTCCGTCGCCTTGCATATGCCCCGCTCGGTAATAAAAGCGGTCACCAATTCTGCCGGTGTGACATCAAAGGCATAATTGGCGGCAGCGCTGTTTTCAGGGCATATCAGTACGCGCGTTGGCTTATCTTTGACCAGGCCTTCGATATAGCGGATTTCATCCGCGTCACGCTCTTCAATGGGGATTTCTCTGAGACCGTCTTTGAGGTTCCAGTCAAAGGTGCTGGAGGGCAGGGCCACATAAAAGGGAATATGGTTATCTCGGGCTGCCAGCGCTTTCAAATAGGTACCGATTTTGTTGGCGACATCTCCGGTGGCTGTCGTACGGTCGGTGCCGACGATAACCATATCCACTTTTCCCTGCTGCATCAGGTGGCCACCGGCATTATCCGTGATGATCGTGTGGGCGACACCGTGTTTGCCCAGCTCCCATGCGGTCAGGCGGTTGCCCTGATTCAATGGCCGGGTCTCATCCACCCAGACATGCACATCGACACCGTGATCATAGGCTGCATAGATGGGCGCAGTGGCCGTACCATGCTCGATGCAGGCCAGCCAGCCGGCATTGCAGTGAGTCAGTATGTTGACCCGCTGACCTTTTTTGCGGCGGCTGATCGCCTCGATGAGCGGCAGGCCGTTTTGACCGATTTGTTCGCAATTTTCGACCTCCTGTTCGGCAATCAATGCAGCTCGGTCTCGGGCGGCTTTGATGCGATTATCGGAGGGGCGTGCCTTTACTACGGCGGTCACGGCGGTATCGACGGCCCAGGACAGGTTTACCGCCGTGGGCCGGGCAGCTTTGATGCGCTCACATTCTGCAATCAGGTAGGCCTCCTCCACCGGGTGTTGCGGTGCATTCAAGACGGCCAGGTAGACCCCGTAAGCACCGGTGACACCAATGAGGGGGGCGCCCCGGACATACATGTCTTTGATTGCCGTGATGATATCATCAACGGTGTGCAGACCCACCAGAACCAAATCGTGGGGCAGTCGCCGCTGGTCTATGATTTTGACTGTTTTTCCATCCGGCTCCAGCCAGATCGTTCGCAGATTTTTTCCATCCACCTTCATAGAAATTCTTCTTTGGTTCAGGGTTCCGGGTTCAGAGGTTCAAGGTTCATCGGTTCAAAGGTTCAGGGGTTTTGCCGGTCGCTGGTTTGCGGTAACCACGGAGTGTCTTATTTCTGCCATTTTTCTAGTCGGATCTAACCGCTGAACGCAGAACCCAGAACCCGCTTAGTCGACATCTGAAGTCAATTATTGACCGTCTAAAAGACAGAGGCGGCAGGCAACTGCTAAATTACATCCTGGCCAGCGCAAAATCGGTTTGAACTTCACCCAGCAGAACATGCCTTTTGAAAACCTGGCGCATTTTGTTGGCATCCATCAGCTGATAGACGATGGGCTCGCTGCCCTCGGCTTCAATGGTAACATTGGGTTCGCTGCTGCACATTCCCAGGCAGCCGGAAGCAACGACCCGGATATCCTGGCGATCCGCTGCGGCCATCTCTTCCATCAGGGCGTTCATCACCTCCCGGGCGCCGGCTGCAATTCCGCAAGTTCCCATGTGCACAGTGATTTTGATACTTGCCGGACCATCGCGCAGCGAGGTTTCTTTGGCTGTTTTTTCTTTGATTTTCTTTAGATCATCAATTTTCAACTTTGCCATTTTGCTCCTCCAGGGATTCAAAATTATCTTCATCTGACGCCAGCGCTTTTAACGCAGAACGGATGGATTTGGTTAAATGGTGAATGACCACCGGATCAGACAGCGACGTGTCCTCGATTTCGCTGCGGATTTCCCGGGTATCCAGGCTGAAATCTTTATCATCGATTCTGTGGGAGTAGACAAAATCAATTTCCGGATGGCCGATGATCAATGTGGTCACCGTGGCAGCGATATCGCCAAGGGGCGCGCGGTCAATATGGCTATAGCGAAATGTGGCCTTAACTTCAGTTCCTTTTCCGGGCTGGCTGTCGACGCGTACAGTCCCATCACATCGTTCGGCAGCGGCGGCTAAAAGAGAGAGTCCCAAACCGACTCTACGGGTGGTTCGTGAAGTGATAAAAGGATCGTTGATATTTTTCATCTTTTCAGCCGGCATCCCATGGCCATTGTCGCGAATCACGATATTTAACTGATCCGTTTTGCGGGCTTCATCGATTTCAATCCAGATGCAATTCCCACCAGCGGTAATTCCGTTTTCAACAATATCCAAAATATGTAATGATAGCTCTCGCATTTATACCCTAAGACTTTCCTCTGAGCCGTCGATTGCTATTTTCTGATTGATTGCGAATTTTTTGTTCACCACGAAGACACAAAGATCACAAAGATGAAAAAAACAATTCAAAATTTCTAAATTCCTTCCTTTGTGTCCTTCGTGAACTTTGTGGTTAATTCTAAATCTGTAATAGACCTTACCTCATTCGGTATTGTTTAGAATTCTGCGGCCTTCGACCCCGGCCAGCGCCATGCGGATTTCTTCCAATGTGGGAGCAGCTAAAATAAATTCTGTCCACGCCTTTCCGATATCCCGCAAAAAATGCGCGTCTGAAGCGGTCACGCAGGGATAATCCCTTATGCCCGGTACCTCGGCCGGGGCTTTATCAAGAGGTACCCGATAAGAAACCTCCACGGCGTCCAGATGTAACTCCTCAGGGATAAACCCGAGCTGACCGATCAGGCTGTATGATGGGCGGTCGACATGGGAACTGATGCAGATGCCGCCGAGATGATGCGCTTTATCGACAATAGCGTGTAAACCGAGCTGTGTGGCACCGATCAGCAGGCGATCGTTTTCTCCCAGGACCTGGTCGTTTTCATCGGCGACGATCTGATGCCCGAATATTTCCGGCTGATTTTCCCCAGGCAGGTGGGCGTAAATAAATTCCTGCATCTTCAGCGCATCTTCGATTTCTTTAAATAGGGTTACCAGGTGCACTTCTTCTCTGGAACAGATTTCCATGCCTGGCAAAACGACAATGCCCTGCCGGGCTCCCTCCCGTGAGGCTGCCGCGGCGTTTTCGGCGGTATTGTGGTCACAAATGGCGATTAAATCGAGCTGCCGCTCACGGCTTTTCTCGATAATTTTTCTGGGGCTCATATCCCAGTCGCTGCAAGGTGAAAGGCATGAGTGAATGTGGAGGTCGGCTTTAAATTTTTTCAACAATGACTGGTTCCTTGAAATGAAGCTGCGGCCCAACCACAAAGAGCACGAAGATGCACGAAAGTTTTTTAAACAATAATGAATTCTTTCTTTGTGTCCTTCGTGAACTTCGTGGTAAATTAATAAAATTAACTGACGTCTACGCAGCAGCAATCTTCACACCGAAACTTATTCAGTGGCAAGATCTCCGACGCCGGCGCTGAAAATGCGGCCGGCTAAACTATAGGACGATTTTGGCCACATCAAAATGGAAATGCCTTCTTTTTCCGCCTTCTGAATGGTTTCCTCATCCGGCTCCTGACCACCGGTGATAATGATAGTGGCCATTTCACGCAGCACGGCCACTGCGACAATGTTCTGATGACTCTGAACCGTCAACCAGGCACAGCCTGCCGGAGCATGTCCCATTACGTCGCTCAACAGATCGCCGCAATATCCGTCCCTGACCTCGCGGTCAAGGCCTTTTTTTCCGGCAGCTATTGACAGGTCAAACTTTTCTACCAGATCGTTTACCAGCATCTGCTAAAATCCTTTCCAGTCGGTTATCCCGATAAAGCGCATCATCTCTTCTTTTTTGTGCGTGTGTCGACAAAAAGACATTCCTTTAAAGCGGCATTTCCCCGGACGACATCTTCAGCAAAAGTCCGGCAGTCCGGCGAGCCGCAAGCCGTGCAGTCTATGCCTGTGATCAATTCCATAATTTTGTCGATTTTCTGCATAGCGTCGATCGTCAGGGCTTCTCTGTGGGCCCCAAACAGGCTGGCCAATTTAGTTGGGTTTTTTTCGCTTTGAAATTCTCCTTTATCATACATCCGCAAAATGTTTTGCCGGTGCAGTCGTCTTCCCAGTCCAAAGCGCTTGATCATTTTTTGCACGGCGACCTTGGCAAGGTATTTATCGATAACGGTCAGCACGCCGCCCAGGCAGCCTTCACGACAGCTTCTAAATTCAATATATTCAATATCCTGAAACAACCCCATTTCGATTTTCTCAAGATAACTGATGGTTTCCTGCATGCCTGAAACTGCCAAAGACCTGTCAATATCCATATCGGCAATTTCACCACCGGACATTGCCCACATGGACGCGTTGCCGGTGGCGCATGTCTCGTATTCGAAACGGGTTTGATAAAAAGGAATGTCGTCAGCTGCTTGAATCTGCTCAACATGTTTGGCCAGTTGAGGATAGATATCATTAATTCCCAGGGCTATTTCCTCGGGTACCGGTTGCTGGCCGGAGGGCAGACATACCGGATCTTTTTTGGTGGGGCAGGGGTTGATGTAATACAGGACGACATCTTTTCCTTTTTCGATGTATTCCGGAATTAGGCGCGATTTGACTTCACGCGCCATGAGGGCCACCGGCCGTAACACCGGCAGAACGTTGGGTAAAAGGTTGGGAAATCGAAAAGCGATAAGTCGCACCACCACCGGGCATATCGGGGAAATCAGCGGCCAGGGGGCCTTGCGGCTTTCTCGATTGCGGCTGATAAATTCTTCGGCCGCACATTGAAAAATTTCAAGAAAATAAGACATGTCGATTGTGTGCGCAAATCCCATTTGTCGCAGACCCAGCAGCACGTCTTTGGGCATCACACCGGGAAACTGTGCATAGAGCACCGGTGAAACCAGGGCGATGGCCACATGATCTTTTGCCAGCACTTCGGGCCCTTCGGTTGCGGCACTGATAGCGCCTTCAGGACAGGCGCAGATGCATGCGCCGCAGCCGATGCACTGTTCCACGATGCGGACAGCCTTTTTATTTTTAAGGCGGATGGCCTTGGTGGGGCAGACCCGCAGGCATGATCCATAGCCGGTGCAGAGATCCTGGTTAAAACGGACGTAGCAGGTTGATATTTCTCTCTTGCTCAATTGGTTTTCCCTCCCTCAGGCTGAAAAAAAATCATTCGAACCACTGTCCCTTGGCCTATCTTGGACTCAATATGGAGCTGGTCCGAATTTTTTTTTATGTTCGGCAACCCCATGCCGGCACCGAAACCCATTTCACGGTGATTGTCGTTGGCTGTCGAGTAACCGGCCTTCATCGCCAGCTCAATATCTTCGATGCCGGGACCATTATCGGATACTTCCAAGATCAGCCTGTCTGTGTTGATCTCAACGCACAAGGAACCATCACCACCATGCATGACCGCATTCATTTCGCCTTCATAGCCGCAGATGGCAATTCGTCGGATCAGCCGGGAGTCGTAATCCATCGATTTGAGAAGGTTTTGAACATTGATGGAGGCTTCTCCGGCGCGGATGAAATCTCTGCTCTTGATGTTAAAGCATTTTTTAAGTAGAGACATCAGCTTAAAATCGTTGGATGTTGGGCGGGTCAGGGCCGGAAGAGAGTTGATGAATGGCAGGTTATCGTTGTCCGTCAAGCCCGGTAAGATTGCAAGCATGCAGTCTGCCGCAGGAGACAAACATGGAATGCGGGCTCGATATCAATGGTATACCCTGGTCTTTGGCCATATCGATCACTTCCTGGGGGGGTCGTTTCTTTCTGACAAACACCACAGCCCCGACACCGGCCACCATCGCTGTGCGGATGACCTGCACGGTTGTCAATCCGGTCAATAGGATACAATCTTCAGAAACTGCCGCCAACACATCACTCATCAGGTCGCTGGCACCGCATCTTGTAATGATCTTATCCAGTTTATCCTCTCCGGTCAAAAGTGTCGCTTCTAGCGCGTCAACAATTTCTAATAGCTTCATATGCCGTTTCCGTCATTCACTCCGTTTTGTAGTGCCGGGCGTACCTAAAAACCGGCCGATTGATACCTAAAATATGCGTTTTAAATTAAAAATATGCAACTTTAAATTAAAAAAAGTATAAAATACAGCATGGGCACGTGTCAATGGTAAGTGCAGCTGTTTCAGGTTCCTGGCCCCTGGCTGCTTGTTTCTGGCTACTGGTAAAAGAGGCAAAGAGCCGAATGCCAATGACCAGAAGACATTTGTCAACCGCAAGGCGGCCCAAAGCAAGAAGCGAGTGACCAGAGGTCAGCAGCCATTTTTTATTCCACAAATAAGGGCACAACTTCAAACTTGCTCACATCGATCAGTCCCATGTCGGTGAGCTTTAATTCCGGTATCACCGGCAGGGCCATAAAAGAAAGCGTCATGAAAGGATCCTGCAAAGTTGTACCCAGCTCATGAGCAATTTCAATGAGGCGCTCTAACTGATCGCGCACTGTCCGGACCGGCTCCAGAGACATCAGCCCTGCAATCGGCAGCGCCAGACCGGCCAGGAGTCTGCCATTAGAAACCGCAGCCAACCCGCCTCCCATTTCCACAACCGCTTCCAGCGCGGCCTGCATGTCCTCATCAGCGGTGCCCACAACGATGATATTGTGTGAATCATGAGCAACACTGGAGGCCAAAGCGCCTTGCTTCAGGCCGAAGCCCTTGATGTACCCTCTGCCGATATTGCCGGTACCTCTATGGCGTTCTACCACAGCGATTTTAAGTAAATCCTTTGATGGCTCGCTCACGGCCTGATGGTTTTTAACCGGTGTGGCCTCGATTCGCTGACGGGTAATCAGCTGGTCAGAAACGATTTCGATCACCCGGATACGGCCCTGTTCGGCAGGCATGCTGAAATCGACATTTTGCACATCGATATGCATTGCCGGGGGAACGGTACCCGTAGCCGGGAATTGAACCTCGGCTCGAATCTTACCGTTTTCGGCTGTTAAAATCCCCTGGCAATAAACCTGTTCAATGACCGGCTTTTTTATGTCGGAAAATACCACGAGATCGGCCTGCCTGCCGGGTGCAATTGCTCCCAGGTGCGATAAGCCAAAATAGTCTGCCGGATTGAGAGTGGCCATCTGAATGGCTAAATGCGGATCCAGACCGGACTGAATGGCTTCGCGCACGATGGAATTGATATGGCCTTCTTGAATCAGGTCGTTGGGGTGGCGATCATCGGTGCACCACATCATGCGCCGGGAAGTCGTCGCGTTTATCGCCGGAAGCAGTGCTTGCAAATTTTTAGCACCGGTGCCCTGACGGATCATGATAACCATACCGGCCGCTAGCTTTTCTCTGGCTTCCTGTTCAGTGGTGCATTCATGATCGCTTTGAACCCCGGCGGCGATATAAGCATGAAGTTTCCGGCCTTTGAGGCCGGGCGCATGGCCGTCGACAGGTTTTTTTTGTTGCCTGGCAGTGGTTATTTTCGACAAAACCGCCGGATCCCGCATGAGGACACCCGGATAATTCATCATTTCAGCCAGGGCAACAATTTTTTCTTTCCTTAAAAATGGCCGAAGGTCTTCAGCGGTCAGACGCGCACCGGAAGTTTCCATATCGGTGGCCGGCACACAGGAGGGCAACGTGAAATAAAGATTCATCGGCTGGTGCTCTGCAGATTGAAGCATATACTCAATGCCGGCTGAACCCAGAACATTGGCAATTTCATGGGGATCGGCTGCCACGGTTGTGGTGCCATGCACCAGCACCGCACGCGCAAATTCGGCAACACAGGCCATTGAGCTTTCGATGTGCACATGGCTGTCGATAAAACCGGGCGCGACATATCTGCTGTCGACATCGACGATCTTTTTGGCCTCATAGGGCCCGAAGCCAACAATCATTCCGTCACTGATGGCCACTGCGTCCGGTACGACCTCGCCGGTAAATACATTGATGATCCTGGCATTGGTTAAAAGCAGATCAACGGGTTTTTCCCCGCATGCCGCTTTAATGATTTCATCCAGATTCATTGTATGGGTCCTTTGTTATGGCTGCTATTATTAAACAAAGGTTTCAGGTGTCAGGTTACTGTTGGTTTTCGAGTACGAGAACGAGTGCGAGTACGAGGACGATATTTTATTCTTCCCATTTTTCTCGTCCTCGTTCTCGTCCTCGGGTGATGTCCGATAATATCTCTGACACCCGAAACCTGACTCCTGAAACCATTGTGCCAGTGGCAAGTAGCATTAGCGTTTGATATGCCGCGAAATCTCCCGAACGCTGGCCATAACCTCTTCAACATCCAGGCTGAGAAGGTTTCGATTTCGAACCCGGACATGTCCGTCCACCACCACATCGCGCACGTCTGAGCCTTTGACGGCATAGACGATATGAGATTCGGGGTGGAAAAGGGGTGACAGATGCGGTCTTGCGGTATCGATGATGATTACGTCCGCCTGTTTGTCGGCTTCAAGGGAGCCAATATGGGTTTCCAGGCCAATGGCCCTGGCACCGCCGATGGTTGCCATCTCAACCACTGTTCTGGCAGCCATTGTGGTTGGAT
>JASFPY010000062.1:0-8453 GCA_050115755.1 Desulfobacteraceae bacterium
TCATAAATTTGATGCTGAGGGCATATTCTTTAGCAAATTTATTTATATCTTGATTGTCACCACCAAAATCCTGTAATCAAACCATGGTGCGATATATAAACCCCCATCCCGGCGCACCTGAAAATCCTTTAAAAAAATAGTGCTCAATTTGAGGTCATCATTCGAAAGATCGGCCTTTGGCCATTGGGGTAAATAAAATCAGCAACATTCAAATACGCAAACGCCTTTTGTAAAGGAGGATATTATGAAATTAAAAGGCAGGGTCGCCATTGTAACGGGAAGCACGAGAGGTATCGGGAAGGGAATCGCGCACCGCTTTGCCCGTGAGGGTGCTAAAATTACGATAAGCGGAGTGACCAACAAAGAAAAGGGAGAGGCCGTGGCAGCAGAAATAAGAAAGGCCGGAGGGGAGGCAACGGTTGTCATGGCGGATGTATCCCAGCGTGAGCAGGCAAAGCGGCTTATCGCGGAAACCATTGAGGTCTTCGGCAAAGTTGACATTCTGGTGAGCAACGCCGGGATCATCATCGACAAACCCTTTGTTGAGAGTCTGGACGAGGATTGGGAGCTTGCAATAAATACGAATCTCAGGGGCTTTTTTAATGTCTCCCGGGCTGTCCTGCCCCACATGATAGAACGCAAATACGGCCGGATCATTGCGACCGGTTCCTGCATCACGGAAATTGCCGATTTTGGTGGAAATAAGTATAGTGTCTGCACGGCCTCCAAGGGTGGAATCGTTATGATGCTGCGGCCGATGGCCGCCGAGCTGGCAGCCCAGGGCATTACGGTGAATGCCGTCTCTCCCGGTTATATTGCAACCGAAATGTTTGATGAAATTGATCCGCAAGGCCTGGAAGAAGCACTCAAAATCATCCCGATGCGGCGTTACGGAAAACCGGAAGATATTGCAGCCGCAATGGCCTTTCTGGCCTCGGACGATGCTGCTTATATCACCGGCCAGGTCCTGCGGGTCAATGGCGGCATGTCAATGGGATGAACCGCATACGGTACAGATAAACCTTATGGGCGAAGTCGTGTGCGAGCTAAATGGGAGTCGGGATCTAAAAAATGCGGATCACTTTAAAAGACATCGGATTGGCGCTTTCGGTACCGATCATCTGGGGAATGGGAATTACCTTTGCAAAAGCCGGATTGGATGAATTCCCACCGCTTTTTTTGATGGGTATGCGTTTCTGCATTTCCGCCGCGTTGCTGTGCTGGCTTTTCCCTCCTCCGGCCGGGCAGCTGCGAGCGATTTTCATTGTTGCTTTGGTTAGCGCCACCATTCAATATGGGCTGACATTTTACGGCTTAGCCGGATTGGATGCCTCTACAGCGGTCCTATTTATGCAGCTCGAAGTCCCATTCACTGCAGCCTGTGCGGCAATTTTTTTAAATGACAAACTCGGCTGGAAACGCGCCTGCGGAATGCTCGTGGCCTTTTTGGGTGTCGGGCTGATCGCCGGGGCACCGAGCTTGAGAACTCAATTGTTTCCGGCCTTTCTGGTTGTCGCCGGTGTATTCACCTGGGCGATCGGACAGGTGATGATCAAAAAAATGATCAATATCACCGGTTTTCACCTCATTGCCTGGGTTTCTGTTTTTGCGGGCCCGCAGATGCTTGCCTCTTCTTTGATATTGGAGAGCGACCATTTCAGTTTGCTAAAAAATGCAACTCTGATTGGATGGGGATCTGTCATTTACATGGGGATTGTAATGACAGCGCTGGGTTATGGAATCTGGTATCATCTTCTTAAAAAATATGACATTAACCAGGTGGTACCGTTTCTTTTGCTACTTCCCGTAGCTTCGATAGTGGGTGCGGTGTTATTTTTAGGTGAGCGCCCGAGTATTCGGATCTTAATCGGTGGAGCGGTGGTAATTACCGGTGTGGCGGTAATTGTCATGCTGGGTCCCGGCAAAACACCCAGTCAAATGGATACGAAGGATTGAACCGTCAACCTTAGCGATGAATGCGTCTTCATATAACAATATTTCAAATCGATACAGAGGCGACCAGGGAGGATTCTTATGAAAGTGCCGATGCGCAAGAAAGATCGCGAAATCACCGATCCATCCGAAATTGAACAGATTCTCAAACGGGGTGAAATCATCAGCGTGGCGATGTGCCAGGGCGACCAGCCTTATGTGCTGCCATTTAACTACGGTTTTTTGAACGAATTGATATACATTCACTCTTCCAGGAAGGGCTTCAAGCTCGAGGTGCTCGCGCAGAATCCCAAGGTCTCTTTCAATGTACTTACGGATGTAGAGCCTCTGCCGTCCGACCAGCCCCAGGACTGCTCGGTCGCCTATTCCAGCGTGGTGGGTTTTGGCCGGGTCCGCATGGTCGATGATCCTGTCGAAAAGCGGGCTGCCCTGGAGGCCATCATGCTGCAGTATTATCCCAAAAACGATGCCTGGCAGTATCCCGACAAGGTCGTGGCGGCCTGCACCGTTTGGTGCATCGAGATCGCGCATCTTAGCGGAAAATGCAAGCGTCCGCCCCGGGAGGATCAGAAGCACTTTTAATAAAAACCTATCTATCTCAAAAATGCTTCTAAAGGGAAAAAACTCAATCGATCAATTAAATCGCGAAAGGTTCAATTCATCCAGCGGAATCGTGGTTTTGCCATCGCAAATTAATTCCTGAATCAGTTTGCCCGATCCGGGTCCCATGCCAACCCCATGCCCGCAATGGCCGCATGCCATAATAAACCCGTCGAGACCATCCACTTTGCCCAATATCGGCAGGTCATCCTCTGTATGGGGAAAAAAATTGGCATAGGATCGAATGATGCGGACGGTTTTGAGCATCGGCATCGCCCTGACATTTACCCTTGCCATGAGCTCGATCTCATCCTGAATGGTTCTCTTGTCGTATCCCGTTTTGCGCCAGCTGGCACCAATCAGAAGATTACCGGCAGTCTGCTGGCTCATAACAAGGCCACACCCCAATCCTCCCTCCTTGCCGGTATCTTCCTCTACCATATAAGACGCACCCATAATCACATGTGAAATGGTCGGTGGCAGTTGCTCCGTGACCAGCATTGCCAATTGAAAGGGAGAAACCGGCACGTTGATTCCGACCATGTCACCGACAAAACACCCCCAGCTGCCAGCGGCATTTACCACCGTGTCGGTTTGAATCGTTCCTTTATCGGTAATAACCGCTTTGACTTTCCCACCGGCAACATCAATCCCCTTGACTTCAGTGTAATGAAAAAGCTGAGCCCCTAGCGTTTGCGCTTCACGGTTTAAGGCAATCACCAGAAAAATGGGATTGGTTTTACCATCGATGGGGCTATGGACAGCACCAAAAACCCTTTCCTTTGAAAGCTGGGGTTCCAGTTCGAGTACCTGTTTGGTATCGATCAGTTCCAGCGGATAACCATCTTCTGCTCTTTTCTCAAGATGTGCCTTTACAAAAGGAAATTGCATTTCTTCTTCGATAATCATCAACCCGCCGCCCTGCACATACTCAAAATCCATTTCCAATTCTGCTTTAAGCTGTCGGTGGATGTTAAAGCTGTGCATCGCCAGCTTGATATCAATACCGGCCTTTCTCGTAATTGACCAGACAAAAGCGGCATTGGCTGCAGATGCCTCCCCTGCTCTGCACCCCTTCTCGACCAGGACAACTTTTTTGCCGGCTTTGGCTAGAAAATAGGCAACGGATGAACCCACTACGCCTCCGCCGATAACAACGACTTCAGCTTCTTTTGGAATCATATTAAATCTTCCTTCTATCACGAAAGATGGATAAAAAATTTCTTTAAGATTTTAGCTGTCAAGATTAAGCCGGTTTGTAACATTTTTGCGGGACACAAGCGTAGATCAGGCCTCAACATTTTCTTCCGGTTTTTCCGCAGCCAGCACCCCGAGGGCAACCGGCTTGATCGATGGCCGGGGTTTCAAACTCCCGACATCTTCAGCAGGCACATTGAGCTGATGCCTCATCATTTCAATAACAGCAGGCCCGCACATGCGCCCCTCGCAGGATCCCATGCCCAACCGGGTCATGCGTTTAAAGTCTTTAAGCTGAATCGTGTCGTCGGCCAGCGCCGCCTTTAATTGTTTGAGGGTTATCTCTTCACAGCGGCAGATGATCGTGTCGTCGGTTGCCAGCTCATAAAGCCCCTTACGCGGTATACTGATGTCATCGAGTATCTTTCGGAACCGATTAATCTTATCCAGCCTTTTGCGGTGAGGTTTTATTTGCTCACCGGCGCTGGCTCGCGAAATGCTGCCCAGCGCTCTGGCTACAGATATCCCGGCAATACAGCCTTCTTCGATTGCGGCTTTTCTGCCGGCTACGCCGGCGCCATCACCCACAGCATAGATGCCCGGCACACTTGTTTCCATATCTGCTGTGCGAAGGGGAACGAAACCGCCCCTTTTTAGATCATATTTGTGCTCACATTCTGCCAGCGTCGTCAGCTCTGTAGCGGATACCAGGCCGTATCCCAAACAGATGGCATCCACTTCAACGCTGCGTGTGCTGTTGCGCATGGGCCGCCAGTTTTGATCTACCTTGGCAATCACCGCCTCTTCGACCTGTCCGTCCCCGCGCGCTTCCAGGATAATATGGCTTCTCAATAGCGGGACACCGGCTTTTTGGATGCTACGCAAATATCTCATGCCTTCCTTTAAGAAATCCCAGTTGCCCCATATGCCCTTAAGCCCCTGGAGCCAATTCCCGCTGAGATTGCCGGCTTCCAAAATGGCCGCTATCTTACCGCCGGCCATGAGAATCTGGTCAGCCAGCACCAGCTGGAGCGGACCCGTACCCGCCAGAAGGATGTTTTCTCCGGGAAGCACGCGCTCTGATTTAACGAGTTTTTGAGCCCCGCCGGCGGTAAAAACACCGGGAAGCGTCCATCCCGGAAAGGGAACCGGCCGATCATAGGCACCGGTTGCCACCAGAAGGTGCTTGAAGCCCAAACTCGATGAAATCCCGTCATGTGCCAGTGCAAGCGTGCGGTCTTCAAATATACCCCACACCAGGGTATTGTTTAAATACCGGATTTTATCCTGCATCGAGTTGAATTGATGCAGCAATTTCTGCCCTTCCTCAAAATCCATTCCCAGAACGTCAGGATCATTTACTTTAAAACCGTTTTCGAACTGGCGGAAGCATTGGCCACCCGGCCGCTCGTTTTCATCCAGCAGTGTTACGTTAACCCCGGCTTGGGCCGCTTTAATGGCGGCTGCAACCCCGCCGGGCCCACCGCCGATAATGACAAAATCAGATAATTTCAATTTTCAAGATTCCTTTTTTTTAAGGCTTTTCTGGGTTTCAACCCGACATCCGGGGGTTGCAAGGGTCTGGCAGGCCTGGGTATTGGGAATGCCGTTTATCGTCATGCGGCACTCCTGGCACAACCCGATACCGCAAAAAAGACCCCGGGGCTGTTCGTGCTTACGGGTATGGCGCAGTGTTTTGCGACCGGCTGCCAGCAGCGCTGCCCCGATCGTCTCCCCCTCGTAAGCAGTGATCTTTTGGCCATCCACCTCTATTTCAAACGGCTGGCCCCTTTCGACACCTTTAAAGACACGTCTCTCTTGTTTAGGCATGCGCTTGCGCTCCCTTCTAAGAGGTTCTCATCTATTTTTCACGCAAAATTCATGTTTGTAACTGAATTTTACAATTTACCTGACGGTTCGGAAAGCTTCTCATGCAAAATTCAGGGGACATTAACCACCTGATAACGGCGAAAAAAGCGTTACGGTATCGCCTTCTTCCAAAGGGGTCCAATCTTCTGAATGACGCCCGTTGACAAGCACGATCCGCGCTTCATCAGAAGGAATCTTTAGAACCGCCAATAGCGTTTCGATACGCGCGCCGGATTCAAGTTGAACTTCAAACGAGCTATCACCCGCAGGAGCGTATTTTTTTAAATTGACATATAAATTTACCTTGACCTTCATTCTTATGAGTCTTACATCCCAGCCAGGCCAAGATCTTTAAGCTTCTTTTCGGTCGGAAGGCCGTCCTGAGACCAGCCGCGAATCTGATAGTATTGCTCAAGCATTTCATCCAGATGGCAGACCACGCCTTTGGCAGGCCCATCGGGCATGGGTGTCTTCGTGAACCGTTCCGGCAAGCTGTCCTGTCTGCGATCGAAACCGGCCCGCTGCAGGAACAACCGTTCGGCATTCAGAATGCGGTCACCGATTTTTTCCAGTTCTTCTAAAGTGTAATCCACGCCGGTGGCCGCATTGAGAAGTTTGCGAATGCCTTCGGGACGAATTTCCAGAGTCGGGTCACACAAATAGCGGACGCTGAAAAAGACACACAAACCGGCAGCATCGATCAAGGAAAATACATTTTGCCATTTGACCACAAGCGGCGGTTTATCCGCCCAGGTCTGTCCATCAATCTTGAGCGGTACCCCCAGAAGCTCACAATAAGGCATATCTCCTCTCATGTGTGAAGCCCCGATAGGTGAAGTGGCATAATTTAAACCTAAACCCTGTGTACCGCGTGGGTCATAACCGGCAAGGTCCATACCCTTGGAAACCATGGCAAACTCCGGATGTCCATAACGCGTTGCCATCCGCAAGCTGCCTTCCGCCAGAATGTCACCGAAGGCTTCACGCATACCGGTTTGCTGGACTAACCTTACCAGAGCTTCTCCATCTCCCCATGCCAGGGGAAATCCGATATCGGATTCGGTCAGATGCCCCTTTTCATAAAGCTCCATTGCACAGGCGATTGCAGAACCCATGCTGATCGTGTCAAGGCCCAGCTCATTGCACACGTAATTGGCTTTGGTGAGCGCTGCCAGGTCACCGACGCCGACATCGGACCCCAGCGAGTAGACGGTTTCATATTCAGGCCCCTCACCTTCGCCTTGGTAAGGACCGTCAGGAACCTTTGTTACCCGGCCGCATGCGATCGGGCAACTAAAGCACGGCTTTACTTTAACCAGATATTTCTCAGTCAGGGCTTCACCGTAAATGGCTTCCCATTCTTCGAACTGGCCGGTCTGGAAATTACGTGTGGGGAAAACACCGTGGGTCTGGGTGGCGACGACCGTAATCGCCGTGCCGTGGGTGGTCAGCGGGTATGGACCGGCCTTCTTTACTTCTTTCAACCGTCCCCGGTATTCTTGATTCAGTTCACTAAATCGCTCCTCGTCAGCCAGCGAAACGGTATTCGCCCCACGAACGGCAACCCCTTTGAGATTTTTGGCTCCCATGACGGCCCCGACGCCAGCGCGCCCGGCGGCCCGATCCCGATCATTCATAATGGAAGCGAAAAGTACGAGTTTTTCGCCAGCTGGCCCGATAACGGCGGTTTTGGCCTTGTCGTCGGTCTCGGCCCGGATGGCATCGTCGGTTTCGTGCGTATCCTTACCCCACAGATGCCCGGCCAGTCTTAACTCTGCATTGCCATTGTCGATCCAGAGATAAACGGGCTCCGCTGCCCGGCCTTCAAAAATGATGCCGTCATAGCCGGATTTTTTGAGCTCGGCGGGAAAGTTCCCCCCGGAGTTCGAACAGGTGATGGCACCTGTCAACGGGGCTTTGGTGGTGACCATGTATCTTCCGCCGGTCGGTGCCTTGGTGCCCGTCAAGGGGCCGGTGGCCATGATCAATTTGTTTTCTTTTCCCAATGCATCACAGTTGGGGTCCACTTCTTTGAGCATGTAGTAGATGGCCCAACCCCTGCCGCCGACAAAATCTCTGGCCACCTGTGGGTCCAGTGCTTCTTCATTGATTGCACCATTGCTCAAATCAACCCTTAGAATTTTTCCCATCCAACCGAACATGAATTACCTCCTTTTATTATCTGAATTATGTGCTTTGTTCTCATCCCCAAAAACCGGTATTTTTCTTTATCAACCCGCCGACACTTATCATAAGTCAATGGTTTCCGCTATTGCCCGGGCCAGGGAATCCACCAGAAAATCAATCTCTTTGCGGGAAATCGTAAAGGCTGGTGAAATGATGATGGCGTCCCCATCACTGCCGGCCAGGCCAAAAGCCTTGTAAACGATGACGCCTTTGTCGAATACGCTTTGCCAGACGCGTTCAACTATTTTCGCGTCACGCGGAAACGGCCGAAGCGAGTCTTTATCCTGGACCAGCTCCAGCCCCCAGAACATACCCAGACCGCGAACTTCGGCGACATGAGGACAACCGGATAATTTATTCTTTAACTTATCACCGAGCACACTGCCGATATGATCGGCGCGCTCGATCAACTTTTCCTGCTCCAAAATTGTTAAGGTCGCCAGGCCGACTGCGGCGGCAACCGGATGATGAGAGTAAGTGCCGCCGTGCACGAATCCATCGGCCGATTGTAACGCATCGAAGTGCGCCGCCTGCACCCCGGCAGCCGAAAGTGCGATCGCGCCGCCTCCAAGGCCTTTTCCTAAAATGACGATGTCCGGACTGATAGCGTAATGTTCGCTGGCAAACCACCGTCCGGTGCGACCCAA
>JASFPY010000063.1:0-8434 GCA_050115755.1 Desulfobacteraceae bacterium
CGTTACCGCCGTGGGTGATGCCGATGGTTTTGCCCTTTAAATCCTGCGCTGTCCTGAGAGGCGTTTTATCCGGCCGATAAATCCAATGCAGGGGATTGGTCTGAAAAAGCTGCGCGATGACAACAACCGGGGCTCCCTTGGAAACGGCCCGTATTACCTGATCAGCAGAAGCCACCCCAAACTGAGCGTGACCCAATTCCAGTTCTTTGATGGCATCTTTTTCAGGGCCGCCCGGTTTGACGGTTACATCAAGACCGTTTTCAGCAAATAATCTGCTGTCATGGGCATAAAGATCTCCGACCACACTGATATTAAAAAGCCATTTGAGGCGGTAGCTCACTTCTTCCAACGGTTTTTCGTCATCCTGAGCGCATCCCGCGAAAGTCATGGTAAGGACCATCACAGCTGCCAGCAACCCTATTTTTTGAAGACGTTTTTGCTGCATGAAGTGCTCCTTTAAATGCTACCTAACCGCTTTTTGACAAACCATCCGATCCATTCAAGAAAAACCAGATACAGAGACGTGCAAATGCCAATTAAAAAAAGCGCCACCAGTATTTTCGCCAGATCGCTTTGGTAAAGAGCGATGCGGATACTGTACCCGATGCCGGCAGTGGCTGCAATAAATTCTGCCACAATCGTTCCCACCATGGCCAGGGTGGCGCTACCAACGATTACCGTAATCAGCTTGTTGATATTTTCAAAAGCCCGGATTTTGACCTGTAGACGCCAGTTCATTCTGAGGGTGGATTCAAAGAAGTGCTCGATTTCTTTCACGGGCTCGGATAATATGCCAATGAAAGAGAGCAACAAAGGAAAATAGCAGATCATCGCCGCAATCAGCAGCCGGGAGGAAAGTCCATCCCCCAGCAAGATAAATATGATGGGCGCCACGGCCACAATCGGGTAGGCCTGAATATTGTAAGCCGCCACCCGGATAAACGAACCAATCCAGATGGTCAGCCGGCCAATAATCCCCACAACCGTTGCCATACAGATTGACAACAGGTGGCCCAGAATCGCAACGCACAGGGTATTGAGTACCGCTATCAGGTATAACCCGAAATAGCGACGGCAGGTGGTCCAGATTTCAGCAACACCGGGTATGGTGTAATCAGACAGGTTAAGGCTATATTTCACCAGCATCAGACCGCAAAAGCCGATGAAATAGATTATCAAAAATTGATAAACGCGCCTATGAAGCATTGACGATTTCCAGCATACTTTGCTCAATATCCCTGTCTTGCAAAACGCGCTGACCGTTAAAATCCTGACCCGGTAGAGAGACTGCCTGCGGGGATTTGTACCGACTGCGCAGCACAAGGATCTGTTTGCAAAATTTTGAAACCTCAACCACATTATGGGAGATATATAAGAAACAGCGTTCGGGAAACAGGGATTTAATTTTTAAAATGATCTTTTCTTTGGTGGTTTCATCGACGTTGGCCAGGCTTTCGTCCATAATCAGTAAGTCAAAATCCTGCAGCAGGTAGCGAGCCAAATTGGTCCGGTTCTGCTGACCGAGGGAAAGCTGCGCAAAGCGTGAGTCTAAACAAGACTCAAGTCCAAATGAATCGACCAGATCTGCTAGACGCTGCCGGTTGGATTTGGGCGTGATCGATTCCAGATGCTCACGCAGGCAGCACCAACCCGGCAGCCTTTCGAGATTATAGGTGTAGAGCACCTGATTGATGTGTTGCAGATGAATCTCACCGGCAAATTCCCTGATATCGCCGGCAATCATTTTTGCCAGGGTCGTCTTGCCGACACCTGAAGGTCCGAAAAGGGCGTGAAAGCCCGGAGCGGTCACCTGACAATTCAATTGCCGGAAAACATCGTCACCGGATCCCGGATACCTGTAATTTAATTTCTTTAATTCGAGTCGCATGACGCCCTCATGCCGGCGAATCGAGTCAGTCCTGAGGTGCGGTTATCCAAATCCGTATTAAATTCTCTATGGTAATTACATTCCATAATTTAAATTTTAATCAACGTTTGATCGGTTCGGGTCAGTCTTTTTAAGCCATTTGATGTCACCTGGTAATCATCTTCCAGCCCCACCACTCCTTTGTTGGGAAAAACAAATTTAGGCTCCAGGGCGAAGACCATGCCCTTTTCTAAAATGCCATCAAAGCGCGGTGAAATGACCGGATACTCATCGATTTCCAGACCGATTCCGTGGCCGATGAATTTGACCTGTCCCTCGCCGTATCCCATAAAAAAATCTTCCAGGCCTTCTTCCGACGCCCTTGCCACCGCCGCTTTATATAGCTCGGCGCAGGCAACTCCCGCATGGGCTTTTTCAGTTAAAAGGAGAAGAATATCCCGGGCGCAGGCGTGCGCTCTTTTCAAGGGATCAGAAAGATCGCCGATGACATAGGTTCTAAATTGATCGCCGATATAACCGTTAACCGCCACGCCGTAGTCGATACCGATGGGTTCATTTTTCTTTATCTTGCGAAAACCGGCCCCCTGGGCCATGGCCGGCGTGTTGCCGGTGCCGCCCTGGGGGCTGTTTAACAGTGAAATAGCTGAACCGCTTTCACCGGATAGCACATGTGCGTAAGTCATTTCCTGGTTCCAGCCGCGCATTCGTAAAGTGCCCATATGGCCTTCGCGGCGGGCGATCATGGCCAGATATCCGTCGACTTCCAGCTCGGTTATGCCTTCGCGAATTACACTTTTGATTTGGGTTAATCCGGTGTGCAAAATAGCAGTGGCTTTTTTAATCTGTTCAATTTCATAGTCCGACTTCAGCATGCGCAGTCTGCGAATGATGCCGGATACATCCGCCCAGCGGCATTGCGTAAAGGTTCGCTGAAACCAGAGGTAAAGATTGGCCGGCAGGACATCCATTTCAAGTCCGGCTGTCGCTATTCGGCCAAGTTTAAAATCATTAAGAACCTGAGGGATCCGATTTTTGTTTTTAACCGGAATAACATTTTTTAATGGAGATTCAAGCTGTGCCCGTTCGTGGTTTTTTTGAACCATCAGGATGGGATTGCTGTTGGAAGGAATGAACAAAATGGCGGCTTGAATAGTTCCGCCAAAGTAATAGAGATCCGCGTTTTGCAGAATAAAGGCGCCATCCAGGTTGTCGGCTGTCAGTTCTGTCTGGAATCTGCTGATGCGCTTTTCGATTTCCTGTTTTGGCACGGTTTCCATTTTTTGCCCTATCGGTAATTTCTAACCTTTCTATTTCCTCTTTAAATAAAAATAGAGGCCGATTCCACCGGCGATCATCAATGCACAAAGTATCTGTCCCATGGAAAATGAGTATAAGACAAAACCCAGGTGGGCATCGGGCTCCCGAAAGTATTCGATGAAAAAGCGGACTGTTCCGTAGCCGATAATATATAAAGCCAGCATGGCGCCCTTCGGCGCGTTCATTTTGCGGATAGACCATAGAATGACAAAGAGAAAAATCCCCTCAAAGGCGGCCTCATAGAGCTGGGAAGGATGCCGCAGCGCATTTTCAGGTGCCTGCGGAAAATACATACCGATCGGTGAGGTGGTTGCGCGGCCGAATAATTCCCCGTTTATAAAATTTCCGAGCCGGCCAAAGGTATATCCCAGTGGCACCGCCGGCACATATAAATCCATCACTTCCCAGTAGCTAATTTTGGCTTTGCGGACATACCAGGAGACAGCCAGCAATATCCCGATAAGACCACCATGATATGACATGCCCGATATGCCGGTAAAAGTAAAGCCGTTTGAAAACGAAAATGGTAGAAAAATTTCGAGGGGATGGTCCAGGTAATAGCGCAAATTATAGAATAATACATAGCCGAGCCGTGCGCCGATAATGAGGCCCACAATGGCATAGGTGGTTAAATCGTTAACCTGATTTTTCGACAACCCGAATCGCTTTTCATGTTTGATTCGATAGAGCACCAGAAAATAGGTAAAGGCAAAAGCGATGATGTACATCAGCCCGTAATACTGGAGCCGGAACCAGCCAATTTCAAATATAACCGGGCTAATGTGCTGCGGCAGGTGCTGCCACCACTCCCAAAATTCACCCATGAAAATCTTTTTCTCACTCCTTATCAGCCATGTCAGCCAATCATATGGCATTATGTTTTTTATGTCAAAGCAAGGCGGCTCCTTTAGTGCTGCGTCGCGAACCTGTTATATTGGTTTGATTGGTCTAATTTGTTCAATGGGTTCGGTTTAAGCCAACCGATTCAACCAATAAGACAAACAAAATGAATTAAACAAATCCGTGAATCTTTGAACCCAGAACCCTGCCCCGCCGTTTTTTTTGAGGTAAAGCATACATGAGCGCGAGTAAATTTCTAGTTGATATATTTTTTCAGTATGGAATACTAGATCTAAACACAGACGGGATAAAATTTAATGACCGTATCTGAAAATGCCTCACGTCTCTTTGATGCATCGGTTGAACGCGTTGCTAAAGACACCTTGCGTATCCGCTGGAAAACGCATTTAAAAGACCTTCAGGTCTCAATTTATCATGGAAACTCGCCTGAAACCCTGCAGCGCAATGCCCCTTTATACCGGATTAAAGGACAAACCGCCGTAGAAATTCCTGGCCTGAATTCGGATGTTCCGCACTACTTTGAAATCGTTCCGGATAAGAGTGCCGGAACGGTTATCAGTGAGCGGCGCCTGCCGCTGCAAGGAGCGGTCAATTTCAGAGACCTTGGCGGCTATGCAACCGCGACCGGGCAACGCGTAAAATGGGGCAGGGTTTTTCGCTCGGATCATCTGTCCAGGCTGACGGATCGCGATGTTAACTTCCTGAAGCACATGAAGATTAAATGTGTCTGCGATTTTCGAACGTCGACTGAAGCCCGGCGCCTGCCCGATCGCTTTCCGGGAGATGGATCCGGTGAGCAGGTTCACCTGCCGATCGATAATCTAAGATTTGATCCCACCGATTTATTTCAAAAGCTTAAAAGAGGAGAAACGAGCTGGCTGACCAAGGAATTTTTAATTGAAGGTTATATTCTAAATATCGAAAAATTCGCCCCTGTCTGGGGCGAGGTGTTCAAGCGCCTGGCAAACCCCGCTTATCTGCCGCTGGTTTTTCACTGCACCGGCGGCAAGGACAGGGCAGGCACCTGTACAGCTTTGATTTTGCTTGCTCTGGGGGTATCAGAAAAGACCGTAATTTACGACCATGGCCTTTCCAATATTTATATTCGTGATGTGGTCAATGGGATCTATGCAAAATTTGATGCCGCCGGCATTGATCGGGAAAAAATATCACCCTATTTTTCAGCACCGCGTTACTGCATAGAGGCCCTGCTGGCACACCTGCGCGAAAAATATGGTTCTCACATCGCGTACCTCAAGTCAAAAGCGGGGGTCACGGAGCAAATGCTTAAAAAGATAAGGGGGCATCTGCTTGAGTAAAATATCTGCAGCCGCTGGCTCCTAACCTCAAACAGGTTTCAGGTGTCAGCTCTTCTTGACACCCGACTTCCGACACCTGAAACCTGATAGCCTGCTCCAATCTTAAATTGACATTAACGTAAAATTACTATAATATCGATATTACTATGTAAAACAGACGATTGGCATATCTGAGCGGCATACCCATTTGGCGGTCTAATCTAATCACTGGAAGTGGTTTCAAAAGGATCTCGGCAATGGCATCTTCCGATAACCATTCAAACAAGCCGAACATCTCCGTTGTAACCGCTCGATTGTTTGAGATCATTTTAGACATGCCCTTCAAAGACCGCCGCATCCTGTTAAAAGATCTGGAAGCAAAGCATTCACAAGGAAGAAGAAGATTCGTCCGGAAGCCCTATTTTATGCCGGTGGACTTTGCAACTCCGGATCGTGCCTTTAGCGGGTTTATTCAAAATATCAGTTCAGGCGGTCTGTTGATCGAAACCCGTGAAAGCCTTCCCGTCGGCCAGCAAGTCACATTATCATTCATGCGGCCAAAATCCAGAGATTATGTCAAGGTGGGCGGTGAAGTTGTGCGAAAAATCCCTGACGGTTTCGGCGTGAAGTTTCATGCACATATCGAAGGTATTTCTGCCTAAACTGAACGTTTCAAACGCTTAATTTAGGTTGAATTGAAAGGTTTCGAATGAAAAAGAAAATATTGGTTGTAGATGACGAGGATTTTCAAAGAGACCTGTTAAACAAACTTCTTACCAAAGAAGGTTATGAGGTAGCCGAGGCCGAATCTCCGGAAGTGGCTTTCGCCCTTATGAAAGAAGAGGACTTTCCGGTGATTATTACTGATCTGATCATGCTCGATATGGACGGCGTCGAGTTCTGCCAGCGCATTAGAGAGAGAAACTCTCAATCGGTCATCATTGCATTAACCGGGTATGCGGATCTATACGATCTGAACAAACTAAAGCAGGTGGGATTTGATAATTACCTGACCAAACCGATAAAGCTTAACAAAATTCAACCTGTCATCGAGGCGGGGTTTAAAAAAATAAAGCAAAGAAAGAAATCCCGACGCTAATCACTGATCTCATTATTAAACGGTCCCTGCACGACTTTATCCCTTCCCGAATTCTTTGCCTGGTAGAGATATTGATCGGCCATTTCGATCAGGTCATCCGGCTTAAAATTCTTCACGGGCATCTGCCTATCGAATCCGGTTACCCCGAAGCTGGCGGTGATCCTTATCTTTTCTGCTTCCCATTCAAACACCTTATTCGAAATTTGCCTGCGAAGTCTTTCTGCCAAACGGCCGGCATTTTTAAAAGTGGTTTCAGGCAAAACCAGTAAAAATTCTTCGCCGCCATAACGTGCCAGCCAGTCCATGTCGGAGCGGATCAGAGACATGAGCCGTTTCACAAATTCTTTGAGAACCATATCGCCGCATAGATGCCCGAAGGTGTCATTTACCCGTTTGAAATGATCAATGTCACATAAAGCCACCGAGAGGGGATGATGATATCTTGAGGCACGCTTGATTTCGTGTTGAAGGTGTTCGTTGAGATAGCCGCGATTGTAACAGCCGGTCAGTGAATCTTTTCTGGATAAAAGCCTGATTTCGCCGTTGGCTTTTTCCAGTGATTTATGCTTCTTTTTTAAACGATCATACAGCAGCGTGTTTTCCAACACCAGCGAATACTGTTTGGACAGCATGGTCAAAAGCTTCATGTTTTCATGGGTCATCGCGCTTTCCTTGATCGGTGTTTTGACCATGACCGCACCCAGGGTTCTTTTAATTGTGGAAAGCGGCAGCATGACAATTGATTTTTCGTTTTCAAAGGCCAGTGCGGGAATTAAGGCCGGTTGTCTTCTGTTGATTATCCAGGAGAATATTCCACATTCGATTTGATATTCGATTTCCTTTTTGCAGATGGCTTTCTTATCATCAGGATAGGCGTACTCTAAAACAAATTCATGGGAATCATCATCAACGACAAAAAGGGCGCAAACTTCAATTTCGATTAAGTTACGGACATCATCCAAAAAGACCTCCCATATCTGCCCGATGGATGTCGGGAAATCGATACGGTCCTGAAATTGTCCCAGATGCTCTATTTTATCAATAAGTTCCAGTAGCGCCGTTTTTTGTTCGGTCATTCCTGTATTCTCCTAACTACTCAATATCTTACCAGAATTAATTTTTATAGCAAGCCTTTCACGCCAGATTGAAAATCGGTTCACGGCCTATTCCGGCGTGATTTTAGGCTGGATTTTTTTTGCGGTTCATTATAGCTTCCGAAGTAAAAATATTTTCTCATTGCAAAAAGTTTAACGATAAGGGCGCATGACCAGATCTAAAACGGTTACACTGTTCATCCAGTGTTTAGTTGACACCATATATCCCGAGGTGGCCGAAGCCATGGTGGGTGTTTTTCGTCGACTGGGCATACCATTAACCTGTCCAACCGATCAAACCTGCTGCGGGCAGCCGGCGTTTAATGCCGGTTACCGCCGTCAGGCGCGTTTTGCTGCCCAGCATTTCATTGACGTATTCAAAGATTCAGAAATAATCGTTTGTCCATCGGGTTCCTGTGTCAATATGGTGCGTCATCACTATGCAGATCTGTTTGAAAACGATTCTAAATGGTTGCGGCAGGCCCAAAATCTTGCAAATCGCACCTATGAATTTAGCGAATATCTGGTTGACGTTCTGGGCATTGATGAATTGGGCGCACACTTTGAGGGCAGGTTAACCTATCATGATTCCTGCCATTTGCTGCGCGGTATCGGTGTCAGGGAACAACCCCGTAAACTGCTGCAAAAGGTTTCCGGCGCTGACTTTATCGAAATGCGGGATTCGGATTATTGCTGCGGATTCGGCGGCGCGTTTTCGGTGAAATATTCCGATATCTCGAATGCCATGGTGACGGATAAAGTGAAAAACATAATGGATACTGGAGCAGATGTGGTGGTGGGCTGTGATATGGGCTGCCTGATGAATATTCAGGGCAAGCTCAGCCGCCTGGGCAGCCGGATCAAAGTGATGCACCTT
>JASFPY010000064.1:0-8326 GCA_050115755.1 Desulfobacteraceae bacterium
ATCGGGGGCAATGTATGGCTGACCGATTCGGTACCGCCGGACACCACCGTTGTTATCGAGGAACCGCGACTGATCTATAAGTCAAAAAAGCAAAAGCAATTAAGGCAAACGCTCAAAGCAGCCCATGAATCAAGTTAATCGTTATTGGTTAATCGTTATTCGGTTTTTATCGGAGTTTGTTTCATTCAAAATCCCAAAAATTTCCTCCTAAATCGCAACCTGACCACGAATTTTTTAAGCAAGTTGTTTAAGAATCCTATTTGACTTTCCAGTAACCAATAACGAGTAACTAAAAAAAAGCTTCGCATTTTTTTAAAGGGAGACGAGCCATGAAATATCATTCCACTGTCAGCAGCACCATCGGTTCAACACCGCTGGTTCGGCTGAATCGAATTAATGAAAACCCGGATGCGAAAATATATGCCAAGCTGGAATTTTTCAACCCGCTGGGAAGCGTGAAGGATCGCATTGCGGCCTCGATGATTGCAGCCGGTGAATTGGACGGCTCCATTACGTCCAAGACCCTCATCGTCGAACCCACCAGCGGAAATACGGGCATTGCGCTGGCCTTTATCTGTGCCGCTAAAAATTATCGCCTATGTTTGACCATGCCCGATACCATGAGCATCGAACGACGCAAGCTGCTAACCCATATGGGAGCGGAGCTGATTTTGACACCCGGCGCCAACGGCATGCCGGGCTCTATTGAGAAGGCTCAGGAGATATTGGCGTCTGAAAAAGACGCATTTATGCCCAATCAGTTTACAAATCCGGCCAACCCGAGAATTCACCGAGAAACAACGGCCCAGGAAATCTGGTGTGACACCGAAGGCCAGGTCGACATCCTCGTCGCCGGTGTCGGTACCGGAGGCACCATTACCGGGGTATCGCAGGCTATCAAATCTCGCAAACCCTCCTTTAAAGCTATTGCGGTGGAACCCAGCGACTCTCCGGTGCTCTCCGGCGGCCAAAAAGGACCGCACAAAATTCAGGGAATCGGTGCCGGCTTTGTGCCGGATGTTCTGGACCAGTCTCTTCTGGATGACGTGGTGACCGTTTCCAACGACGATGCTTTTGAAACATCCCGCCAGATGTCCAAGTTGGAGGGGATTGTCTGCGGTATCTCCTCGGGTGCGGCTACGAAGGCGGCCCTCGAGGTGGCCAGGCGTCCTGAATCCGGCGGCAAAACCATCGTGGTTATCATCCCCAGCCCCGCTGAGCGCTATATCAGTACGGATCTTTTCAAAGAGGATTAGAAACGATCAAACGCCTTTATCAACGGGCGGGGATTAACCCCGCCCCTACGTTTGACCATGTTAATTCGAATGCAGGGGCGGGCTTTATGCCCGCCCGATTATCGCGAGTTTGGTTTATAAATCGAAAACTCAGGAGGCATAGATCGAGCACTTTCTTATGGCCATGGCCGCTTCCTGCAGCGCTTCGGCAAAGGTGGGATGCCCGTGCACGGTGCGGGCGATATCTTGAGAGCGGGCCCCGAACTCAATCGCCAGCACGCTTTCTGCAATCATATCTGCCGCCCGCGGCCCGATGATGTGAACCCCCAGGACCCGATCGGTTTTTTCATGGGCCAGGATCTTGACAAACCCTTCTGTTTCTCCCATACAGCGGGCACGCCCCGCGCCGGTGAACGGATACGTTCCCGAACAATAAGGAATATTGCGCGCTTTGACCTGTTCTTCCGTCAGCCCCACAGCGGCAACCTCCGGCCAGGTATAAATAATGGATGGAATGGCATCGTAATTGACCTCACCGGGATTACCGGCAATGCATTCTGCAGCCGCAATTCCCTCTGCTGAAGCTTTATGGGCCAGCATCGGACCTGCGATAAGATCTCCAATGGCGTAAATCGAAGGGATATTTGTGCGATAGGAAGCGTCGACTTTGATATGGCCGGTTTTGGAGTCCGTTTCGACACCGGCCTCCGCCAACCCCAGCCCCTGCGTGAGAGGTCGACGCCCCACACTGACCAGCAGCCGATCGCAG
Organism: Desulfobacteraceae bacterium; assembly: GCA_050115755.1. Lineage (GTDB taxonomy): Bacteria > Desulfobacterota > Desulfobacteria > Desulfobacterales > JAHEIW01 > JAHEIW01. The sequence goes on from JASFPY010000064.1 coordinate 2,005, forward strand.
GTTATCTTTTCATCTTTGTTTTTTGTTTTCAGTCTGAGCTGGATGTTATTTTCTGAAACGCTTGCCTCTGTAACTTCTGAATTCATGAAAAAATTGAATCCCTGGCGCTTGAGTACCCGCTGCAGTTTGCGTCCCACCTGGCCGTCCAATCCGGTGGCAATTTTCGGCAGCATTTCAAACAGACTGATCTTGGCGCCCAGCCGCAACCAGACTGATCCCAACTCCAGCCCGATATAGCCTCCGCCGACAATGCCCAGATGTTTGGGCACGGAATCTAATTTTAAGGCATCGGTCGAGCTAATGATCTTTTGGCCGTCAAATTTTAGATTGGGCAAAGGCACCGCCTCGCTACCGGTGGCCAGAATAATGGCTTTGGCGGTTAAGGTAGAGGCTTGCTTTTTTTTAGATGCGCCTGAACCGGATTCGACGGTGACCTGATCCGTTCCGGCCAGCCGGCCTGTGCCGTGGATGATTTCAACCTTGTTGCCCTCCAAAAGCTTTCTGACGTTTTCAGTCAGCTCGTGCACCACTTTCTGCTTGCGATCCATCATGGCGCCAAGATCCAAACTTATCCTGCCGGTCTTAATGCCATGTTCGGCAAAGCGTTCCTTTGCCAGATGAAAATATTCACTCGAATCCAGTAAGGCCTTACTGGGAATGCAGCCCACATTGAGACAAACGCCTCCCAGGCGGGATTCCTTCTCGATGCAGGCAACCTTCAGACCGAGTTGGGCGGCGCGCACGGCAGCCACGTAACCTCCGGGCCCGCTGCCGACGATGATTACATCATAAGTGTTGTCAGGTGCCATAGCTAAATCTCCATCATCATACGTTCCGGGTTTTCAACACATTCTTTGATGCGCTTGAGAAAAGTGACGGCCTGGCGGCCATCTATGATACGGTGATCGTAACTGAGTGCAACATACATCATGGGTCGGATTTCAATTTTATCATTAACGACTACCGGGCGCTTCTCAATTTTATGCATCCCCAAAATGCCGCTTTGAGGCATATTCAAAATCGGCGTGCTTAGCAAAGAGCCGTATACGCCGCCGTTGGTAATGGTAAATGTTCCACCTTCCAAATCAGCCAATTCCAGGCGATTGTCCCTGATTTTATTTACATAATCGACAATGGCCTGCTCGAGTTCAGCAAAACTGAGTTTGTCGGCATGACGAATAACGGGCACGACCAACCCTTTTTCAGCACCAACGGCAATGCCGATGTGGCAATAGTGATGGTAGACAATTTCCTCCTTATCGATAAACGCATTAACTTCAGGATATTCTTTTAAAGCCTCTGTTGTGGCCTTAATGAAAAAAGACATCAATCCCAAAGAAACACCGTATCTTTCCTTAAAGCTTTCTTTGAATTGGGCGCGGATATCTTGAACATGAAACATATCAATTTCATTGAAAGTCGTCAGCATCGCGGTGTTTTGTTTGGCTTCAAGCAAACGTGCTGCGATGCGCCGCCGGATTTGGCTCATGGGTTTTCGACTGGTTTGCTTTTTTTCATCCCGCGGCTCTTCGACAGCTTTTTCCATTTTCTTTTCGGAGGCATCGGTTTTGCGATCTTCTTCAAATTTTTTTTCGGCCGTCTTTTCAACGGTGCTTTCAATATAAAGTAGAACATCGCCGCGGGTAATTCGGCCGTCGGGACCCGTGCCTTCAACTTTGTTTACATCGACATTTTTTTCAGAAATCAGGTCGCGTACGGAAGGCGCCAGCAATCGGGAGGGCTCCGGTGGCCTGTCTTCTTTTTTTTCCGGTGTTTTTTCTGCTTCTTCTTTTTCGACGACTTGTTCTTGCGGTGCCTGTTTTTCTTCCCTTTTTTCTTTTTCAGCGACCGCTTTTGGTGCTGGCTCCTTTTTTTGTTCCGGCCGAGTTTCTTCGGCAGCAGCTTTTTCTGCTTCCGGCTCTTTTTCTTCGGGTTTCATTTTTTTTGCTGGCGCTTTTTCCGTATCAATTGTGCCAACGACAGCACCGATTGCGACCGTCTCACCCGCCGGCACTTTAATCGACAGGACCCCATCAGCCTCGGCGACGACCTCCAAGGTGACTTTGTCGGTCTCGATCACAAAAAGCGGCTCATCTTTTTGGACCCTATCACCATCTTTTTTGAACCACTCGGCCAGCGTTGCCTCCGTCACCGATTCGCCAACACCGGGAACCTTTATTTCAACAGTCATGTTGTCTCCTTGATTTCTCAATGGTGATTTATCAGATAACCATTAATCTTGGATTTTATCAAATAGCCTCTTGATACCGATCAGGTTTCGGGTGTCAGGTGTCAGTTTTGGCCCGGAGGGCCTACCAAGGTTTCAGGTGTCGGGTTTCAGGTTTCAGGATTACGAACATGATGACATCAGGAATTATCAGATTCTGCTCTCTGTCATCAGTTTGCTGACACCTGAACACTGACACCTGACACCCAATTGAGGCCGGAAGCCATCTGGCCGAAATTAGCCGGTAGCGACCTTATTTTTTTCAGTTGCGGGTGGTCCGATGGCCTGCTCTATGATCGCCTCTTGTTCCTGTTTGTAAATGCTGTGAAAACCCGAGGCCGGGCTGGAGGAGGCCTTGCGTCCGATGTAGGCAAATGATTTGCCGCTGATGTCATTCAGATGAGGTCGAATAAAATGCCATCCACCCATATTTTCCGGTTCTTCCTGAACCCAATACCAATTTTTGGCACCGCGATATTGTTTTACGGCTTTCTTTATTTGCTCATCCGGGACAGGATATAACTGTTCCAGGCGAGCGATTGCCGTATCCATAATTTCTAAATCCGAGCGTCGCTTGTAAAGATCATAAAAGATTTTACCACTGCAAAAAATAATATTTTTAGGGGCCTCCGGTGTTTCCGGATCATCCAAAACAGCTCGGAAGTCACCGCTGGAAAAGTCCTCAAGCTTCGAGACAGCCAGGGGATGCCGCAGCAGGCTCTTGGGGGTCATCACGATTAAGGGCTTGCGAAAGGGTGCTTTGATCTGACGGCGCAAAAGGTGAAAATATTGAGCCGGAGTCGACGGATTACACACCTGAATATTTTCTCCGGCACAAAGCTGTAAAAAACGCTCTAAACGGGCACTGGAATGTTCGGGCCCCAGGCCCTCGAAGCCGTGGGGCAGCATTAAAACGAGGCCGCTGAGGCGCTGCCACTTGCTCTCCCCGCTGGCGATAAACAAATCAATCACCGCCTGGGCGTTGTTGACAAAATCGCCGAACTGGGCCTCCCAGAGAACCAGGCTGTTAGGCCCTGCCAGCGAATAGCCGTATTCAAAACCGAGCACACCCGCCTCAGACAAAAGGCTGTCATAAACGAAAAAGCGGGCCTGATCGGCATCAATTGAATCCAGGGGGACGATGCGTTTTTGATCCTTTATGTCGACCAGTATGCTGTGACGCTGGCTGAAGGTGCCGCGGCCGCTGTCCTGACCGCTCAGGCGGATCGAAAATCCTTCATTCAACAGGGATGCAAATGCCAGCGATTCGGCATTGGCCCAGTCAATGCCCTTGCCCTGCTCAACGGATTCCAGACGCTTTGAAAGCAGGCGTTGCAGTTTCGGGTTGAGGTTAAATTGGTCCGGTACCGTATTCAGTTTTTTGGCCAGCGAAACGAGAAGGTCCTTTTCGACCCCGGTCACAGCGGGCTCGTGGGTGTAGGACGCGCTGATGCCATCCCATGCTTCATAAAAGCGGGACTCGGGGAAAGGACATGCGCTGCCGTGTATGCTGTCGTAGGCTTTTTCCAAGTCTCTGTTTATCGTGTCAGCCATCTCATCGAGGTCGTGCTGGCTGACAATTCCATCGGCTACGAGTTGATCCCCGTAGCTCTGATGCAAAGAGGGGCGCTGGCGAATGCGCTCATACATGCCGGGCTGGGTAAAGTAAGGTTCGTCGCCTTCATTATGGCCGTAACGGCGGTAACAGACCAGATCGATGACGACATCTTTGCCGAACTCGCGACGATAATCAGCTGCCAGACGCATGACATGCAAGACGGCTTCGGGGTTTTCGCCGTGTACGTGAAAGATGGGTACCATCAGCATTTTGGCGATATCGGTAGAGTATCGTGTGGAGCGCGCATTTTCGGGAAGCGTGGTATAACCGATCTGATTGTTGATGATCATGTGAATCGTGCCGCCGGTTTTATAGCCTTCCAGCTGCGACATATTCAAGGTTTCAGCGACAATACCCTGTCCGGCAAAGGCCGCATCGCCGTGGATCAAAAGCGGCAGGACCTGCGCTCCGCTGCTGTCACCGATTAGATCCTGGCGGGCGCGGCTAAACCCCTCCACCACCGGGTTAACCGCTTCGAGATGGCTTGGATTGTTCATTAAAAAGATGCGCAGCTGCTGGTTGTTGGCGGTTTTAAGGTCTGCCAGATACCCGTTGTGGTATTTAACATCTCCGGCACCGACGAGCTCTTCGGGGTTGTAGCAGCTTTCAAACTCACTGAATATATCTTCATACGGTCTTTGAAGGATATTGGCCTGTACATTTAAGCGTCCCCGGTGCGCCATTCCTAAAATGACTTCTTTGGCGCCGGATTCAGCCATATGGTTAATTAGACAATCCAGCGCTGGAATCAGGGCATCTCCCCCTTCCAGGGAGAAACGGGTGACACCGATGTATTTTTTATTCAAAAATTGCTCAAAAAGAGCAGCACTGATAAGGTTTTTCAAAATGCGCTGTTTGACACCCGGCTCCAAGCCTGGTCGGTTGCGAACCGGTTCCATGCGATTTAACAGCCAGCGTCTCTCTGAAGGATCCTGCAGGTGCATAAATTCCACACCGATGGAGCGGCAGTAGGTCTCTTTGAGCGCCTGGATAATTTCTTTCAGAGGAGCCTTTCCGGATGCCGCAAAACGACGGGTAAAAAATTCACGGTCCAGATCCTGCGGGGTTAAATTAAAAGCATCCAGTGCGAGCAGGGGATGCTCGGTGGGGCATGCCGCCAGCGGATCCAGGCATGCCAGCAGGTGCCCCAGATCCCGGTAACGATAAATCAGCGATTCGATCCGTGATTGGCTTAACAGTTGTTGTTCATCAAATCCTTCAACGGCTTCAGTTGCACCGGATGCCGCCAGTTCAAATCCTTCAAAAAAAAACCGCCAGTCGTTTGATACACTGGCCGGATCGGCCTTCCATCGTTTATATTGCGCTTCGATGAATTCGGCATTCCAGGCAGTGGCTAAATCCATGATTAGGTGACCTTCTGCGTTAACCACGAAGAACACAAAGCATACGAATACGACATATTTTTATGATTACGTTCTTTTTCGTGTCCTTCGTGAAATTCGTGGCGGGCTTTTATAATGATTAGAAAATGAAGATAATCATACGTTTGTCATAAATCGATCATATGGAAAAGACATTTGAGTGTCAATTCCTATTTATTTTTAGGCCCTATCAATCTGCTAGCACTGCCAGCAGGTTACGCTTTCTCTCATATCGCGCCAAAACCGCGACGAGCCGTTTAACCCTGAGCCTTGCGACAGCGAATTCGGGGCCGAAGGACTCGGCTGAGTCGATGCCGCATCCACACAACTCATCTGGGGAAGTGAAGTTGCATTTGAAAGTCTCTTTGTGGTAATCTGCCGGCTTGTTTTAGGTGTAAAACAGGCTTATGTTATCCAGACGTAACCGGCATTATTCATTTTTTGACTACCACAATAGACGGAGACTGGCATGTCCGGCAGATTGAAACGCGCACTACGCATTTTGTGTATATTGGGTTTGATGATGGGCCCATTTTTTTCACCGCTTTGGGGTCAGGAAAAACCGAAGGAGCCGCCGCCGGCCAAGGTATCCGTATCAACGGTTAAAAACGGAACGGTGACACCTCAGGCGGAATTTATCGGTACCGTTTTTTTTGAGGAAGTTTCCGACGTCGCATCTGAGCTGAGCGGGCTGGTCGAAGAGGTGCGCTTTGAGGAAGGGCAGCGGATTAAAAAGCGGCAGATTCTCATCAAACTGGGTGCGGATATTCTAAAGAAACGGCTGCTGGCAACATCAGCGACCTATGAACAGGTGCTGTCCGAGCTGGAAATTGCGCGCATTCAATTTGAGCGCCGAGAAAAGCTTTTTAAAACAAAAGCCATTTCCGAGCAATCCTATGACGAAACGCGCTTCGAGGTCAAAGGACTTGAAAAGCGTGCTGAGTCCCTCAAGGCCGAGGTCGAGCGCATCGAAATCGAACTGCAGAAGAAAACCATCCGTGCGCCGTTTGACGGAGTGGTCATCAAACGGCTGGTGGATCGGGGAGAATGGCTTGCCGAAGGCGCGACGGTGGCGATATTGGCCAAAGATGATGT
>JASFPY010000065.1:0-8311 GCA_050115755.1 Desulfobacteraceae bacterium
AAATACAAAGAAGCCCTGGAAATTATCATGCAGGATCTACCGCTGCCCGGTGTCCTTGGCCGAATTTGCCCGCACGGGTGTGAAGACGCCTGCCGCCGTTGTGACGTCGATGAACCGGTCGCCATTCGCGACCTGAAACGCCTGGCTGCCGACCAGTATGACTGCCGCAAAATAGAGATCGCGTGTGCGCCGCCGCGCAAGGAAAAGGTTGCGATTATCGGCTCCGGTCCGGCGGGCCTTTCCTGTGCCTATCACCTGGCGAGAAAGGGGATCTTGTCCACCATTTATGAAGCCCTGCCCGAAGCCGGTGGCATGCTCAGGGTCGGCATCCCGGCCCATCGGTTGCCGCGTGAAATAATCGATCAGGAGATCGAGGTCATCACGAATCTGGGCGTGGAAATCAAGACCAGCACACCGCTGGGACCCGATCTGACGGTGGCAAATTTGCTAAATGACGGATACAATGCGGTTTACCTGGCAATGGGAGCGCACAAGGGTATCGAACTGGGCATCCCCGGAGAAAAGGTCAGCGGTGTCCGTCAGGGTGTCGATTTTCTAAGAGAAACCAATCTGACCGGCAAAACCGAGGTCGGGCAAAAAGTAGCGATTATCGGCGGCGGCAATGTAGCGATCGATGTCGCCCGTGCGGCGCTTCGGCTGGGAACCGGTGAGGTTCACATTATTTATCGCCGCACACGCACTGAGATGCCGGCATGGGAGGAAGAAATCCAGGCGGCCGAAGATGAGGGCGCCCAAATCACCTATCTTGCCGCACCCCAGGAAGTACTGACCCGAGACGGTAAAGTGGTCGGATTGCGCTGCATCCGCATGGAGCTGAGCGAACCGGATTCTTCGGGCCGTAAACGGCCGATACCGATTCCCGGCAGTGAATATGATATCGAGATCGATCAGTTGATCCCGGCCATCGGACAGCGGCCGGACCTGTCTGCCATCGAAGGTGTGACCGGATTGAATTTCTCGCGCTGGGGCACCGTCGAAGTTGACGCCGTTACTTTTGCCACCGAATGCGAGGGTGTCTTTGCCGGCGGTGATTTGCAATCCGGCCCCTGGGTGGCCATCGGGGCCATCGGTGCCGGCAAGGAAGCTGCCGAATCCATCCTGCGCTATATTGAAGGTCACGACTTGGCCAAGGGTCGGGAGCCGATCGTTTATGAAGACCCGTGCTACCGGCCGGTGCCCGATGAAGAGCCCCGCATGCCGCGCGCTCGCATGCCGGAGCTGCCGGTGGAAAAGCGCCGGGGCAATTTTTCCGAGGTCGAGCTGGGTTATGAAGAAACCGCCGGCCAGGCGGAAGCCGCCCGCTGCCTCAATTGCGGCTATTGCTGTGAATGTTACCGGTGCGTTGAGGCTTGCCTGGCCAATGCCATCGATCACAGCCAGCAGGAAGAAATTCTTGATCTGGAAATTGGTTCCGTCATTTTGTGCCCCGGAAGTGAACCATATGATCCCGCCCCCCTGGAAAACGTATATCATTACAAAGCCAACCCCAACGTCGTAACCAGCCTGGAGTTCGAAAGAATTCTGAGTGCTTCTGGGCCCACCATGGGGCATTTGAAGCGGCCTTCGGATGACAGGGAGCCCCGAAAAATTGCCTGGCTGCAGTGCGTCGGCTCCAGGGATAGCAATCAATGCGGCAATAGTTATTGCTCATCGGTATGCTGCATGTACGCTATTAAAGATTCCATGATTGCCAAAGAACACGCCGGGGAGGAGCTGGATTGTGTTATTTTTAATATGGATATCCGCACCTTCGGCAAGGAGTACGAAAAATATTACCTCCGCGCCAAAGATACGGGAATACGATTTATCAAGTCGCGTATCCATTCGCTGGACGAAGTCGGCGACACCGGGAATCTGAGTATTCGGTATATGGACGATGCCGGCCAGCTGCAGATTGAAGAATTCGACATGGTCGTGCTTTCGGTGGGCCTGCAGGTGCCGCAATCCACCGTTGCACTGGCCGAAAGGATTGGTGTCGAGCTGAATAACTCCAGCTTTGCGGTCACCCATCCCTTTACGCCCATCGAGACGTCTCGTGCCGGAGTTTACGCCTGCGGGGTGTTCCAGGAACCCAAGGACATTCCCAGCTCGGTTATCGAAGCCAGTGCGGCGGCCTGCGCCGCCGGCTCCCGTCTGGCCGAGGTCCGTAATACCCTTACGCGCAGCGTCGAGAAGCCGGATGAAATCGATGTAACCGACCAGGAATCCCGCATCGGGGTTTTTGTCTGCAATTGCGGTGTGAACATCTCCAGCGTGGTGGATGTCGCAGCGGTGGAAGAATATGCCAAAAGCTTACCCAACGTGACCTTTACAACCCAGAACCTGTTCAGCTGCTCCCAGGATGCACAGGACAAGATGAAAGAGATCATCAAGGAGCAGGGCCTGAACCGGGTGGTCGTTGCGGCCTGCACTCCCAAGACCCATGAACCGATTTTCCAGGATACCATGGAAAGCTGCGGTCTGAACAAATACCTCTTTGAAATGGCCAATATCCGCAATCAGGATTCATGGGTTCACGCCCAGACCAAGGAACAGGCGACCGCCAAGGCCAGGGATCTGGTCCGCATGTCGGTCGCGCGGGCCGATACCCTGGTTCCACTGGAAGAGAAGAAAATTCCGGTGATTCAGCGGGGCCTGGTAATCGGCGGGGGTGTGGCCGGCATGAATGCGGCGTTAGGACTGGCCGGCCAGGGTTATGAAGTTGTCCTGGTGGAAAAGGAAGATGCGCTCGGGGGCCTGGCCAAACGGCTGACGGCGACCATCGAAGGCGCAAAAGTTAAGGATTATCTCAACGATCTGATTCAAAACGTAACCTCGCACCCCAAAATTCAGGTTCTAACCCGCTCACTGATTGTCGGGTTTACCGGCTTCCAGGGCAATTTCACCACCGAGCTTTTGGTCGGCCCCGGGATGTATTCGCGCAATATCGAACACGGTGTGGTCATTTTGGCAACGGGCGCCCACGAGTACCGCCCCAAAGAATTTCTTTACGAACAGGACCCACGCGTGTTGACCCAGCTGGAGCTGGCCGAACGAATGGAACAGGGGCAGCTTGATGATCCGCAAGACGTGGTTATGATCCAGTGTGTTGGATCCCGCAATGAGGAAAATCCAAATTGTTCGAGGATCTGTTGCCAGACGGCCGTAAAAAATGCGCTGCATCTGAAAGAACTCAACCCTGATATAAACGTTTACGTGCTTTACCGCGATATTCGAACATACGGTCTGCTGGAAGATTATTACACCAAAGCCCGGCAGAACGGGGTCCTTTTCTTCCGATTTGATGCGGAGGATCCGCCGGTGGTCGAAACATCTAACGCCGGCGTTCAGGTCACTTTTAACGATCAGATATTAAACCGGCCCTTGACGGTCGATGCCGATCTGCTGGTGCTCAGTGCCGGCATGCAGCCTGAAGACACCGAGGAGCTTTCCTCCATTCTCAAACTGGCCCGCACACCGGAAGGCTATTTCATGGAGGCGCACGTCAAGTTGAGGCCGGTGGACATGGCCACGGAGGGAATTTTTGTTTGCGGCACGGCTCACAGCCCCAAACTGCTGTCTGAAACGATTTCTCAGGCCAACGCTGCTGCCGGCAGAGCCATTACATTCCTGTCCCAGCCCGCGCTGACCCTGTCGGCCGTCATCGCCAAGGTCGCACCTGAAAAATGTGCATCCTGTCTCATTTGTGTGCGCTCATGTCCGTATGATGTTCCCAAGATCAATGCTGACGGTGTCAGTGAAATCGACGAAGCCCTGTGCCACGGTTGCGGCACCTGTTGCGCGGAGTGCCCGGCCAAAGCCATTCAGCTCAACTGGTATGAGGACGATCAAATTTTGTGCAAGGTGGAGGCCTTGCTGGAAGGCGTGCTCTAGATTTCGGATTTAAGATTGCGGATTGGGGAATGCGGATTGTGGATTTTAATTTACCACGGAGATCACAGAAAACACAGAGATAGATAAAAACTAAAATTAAAAAATCTCTGTGAACGCTGTGTGCTCTGTGGTGAAAAAATGTCCTAATTTCACTTATTTTTAAAAGAGGAAAACCATGAGCGAAGATTTTGAACCGATCATTATTGCATTTTGCTGTAATTTCTGAGGGTATACGGCGGCGGACCTGGCAGGTTCGATGCGATTGCAATATCCGGCAAACATCAGAATTGTTCGTGTCCCGTGCACCGGGAAGGTTGACGTCATTCATATTATGCGCGCATTTGAAAAGGGCGCCGACGGCGCCTGCGTCATTGGATGTTTGGAAGGTGAATGCCATTTTAACACCGGCAATCTGATGGCCCGTAGAAGAGTTGAGCAGGTCCAGAAAATTTTGGACACGATCGGCATCGGCGGACAACGTGCGAAAATGTATAATCTGTCTTCCAGTGAAGGCCCCCGTTTTGCCCAGTATGCGACGGAATTTACCCAGCAGATCAAAGAGATGGGCCCCAGCCCGATTAAACTGGCCAAAAACAAAGCTGCATAAAGGCGGATTGGCTGTTTGCCGGTTACATCGAACGAGGGAACTGAGAGCTCAACGACCAAACCAATAAATATAGAGAGGTTGTATTTTATGATAGTTGCCGATAAAAAACCGGTTGAGGAAATCATTGAATACCTCAAAAACCACAAAAACATCCTGATTCTCGGCTGCAACGAATGTGTCACGGTTTGCGAAGCCGGCGGGCAAAAGGAGGTCCAGGTACTGGCCTCAGCCTTAAGGATGAATGCCCTCAAAGATGGCAATGACGTCACAATCGATGAAATTACTTTGGAAAGACAGTGTGATCATGAATACCTGGAAGAAATTCGCGATGTCATCGATCAATATGATGCCGTGGTTTCTCTGGCTTGCGGTGTCGGTATTCAGTTTACAGCCGAACAATACCCGTCCATCATGGTCTATCCGGGGGTCAACACCTGTTTTATGGGGGCCACCGAAAAACGCGGACTCTGGACGGAGCGTTGCCAGGGCTGCGGTCAGTGCATACTGGCGACCACCGGCAGTATCTGTCCGGTTGCCAGGTGTGCCAAGCGCCTGCTCAACGGCCCCTGCGGCGGTTCTACAAAAGGTAAGTGCGAAATCAACCCCGAAATTGATTGCGCCTGGCAGTTGATTGTCGATCGTATGAAAGCCCTGGATAAGCTCGACCGATTCGAAAAACTGTGCCCCATCAAAGACTGGTCCACCGACAGAGCAGGGGGCCCGAGAAAAGTAGTCAGGGAGGATGTGCAGCAATGAGCGTTAAAACACCGAGCAAGCTTGAAAAAATTCTGAGCGAAGGACATTTGGCCGTTACCTCCGAATGCGGTCCTCCCAGGGGCAGCGATCCGGAAGCGATCACCAAAAAAGCTGAGCTGATTAAAGATCACGTGGACGCCATCAATATCACCGACAATCAAACCTCGGTCACCCGCATGTGCAGCCTGGCCGCTTGTATTCGATTAAAATTGATGGGACTTGAACCGGTTTTGCAGGTGGTCACCCGCGATCGCAATCGTATCGCCCTGCAAAGCGATATTTTGGGTGCCGCCTCATTTGATATTCACAATATTCTGTGCCTGTCCGGAGACCATCAGAGTTTCGGCGATTGTGCCCAGGGCCAGAATGTTCATGATATCGACTCCATGCAGCTGATCCAGACAGTGCGGCATATGCGCGATGAAAAAAAATTTCTTGGCGGAGATGAGATCAATCGGCCGCCGCAGATGTTTGTGGGTGCGGCTGCAAACCCTTTTGCCGATCCGTTTGAAATTCGCGTTCCACGACTGGCAAAAAAAATTGCAGCCGGCGTAGAGTTCATTCAGACCCAGTGCATTTATAACCTCGACAAATTTGAAGAATGGATGAAAGGCGTCCGGGATCGGGGACTGCACGAAAAAGTTTACATCCTGGCCGGATTGACACCCATGAAAAGTGTCGGCATGGCCCGGTATATGAAAAACAGAGTCCCTGGGATGGATGTGCCCGACGAAATTGTCCAGCGTCTGGGCGATACCCCCAAAGAAAAACAGGCTGAAGAGGGAATCAAAATCTGCATTGAATCTATCGAAAGACTCAAGCAGGTGGAAGGTGTCGCCGGCTTTCATATTATGGCCATTGAATGGGAGGAAATGGTGCCCCAGATTGTGGAAAAAGGCGGCCTTTATCCGCGACCCCAGGTTGATTGAAATTGAGTTTATAAACATTGTTATGAAAAGCGGTATAAATTCACGCCAAGGTCTTTATAAAAAAAGGAGGTTAAGTTAAGATGAGCGAGAAAAAAAGAATTCTCGTGGTGGATGACGAGCCTGATTTCGCTGCCATTGTTCAGGAAAACCTGGAAAAAGAAGGCTTTGAAGTCGAAATTGCTTACAACGGCGTTGAAGGTCTCGAAAAAGTCCATGCCAATCCGCCGGACGCCATCGTGCTGGATGTCATGATGCCGGAATTAGACGGATACAAGGTTTGCTCGGAATTGAAGGCAGACGAGCGCTATGCGGATATTCCCATCGTCCTGCTGACAGCCGTGGCCTCGCATGTAACCTCTACCCGCTACTCGCATGCTGACGGAATGAGCACGGAAGCCGACGATTATCTGGCGAAGCCGGCGTCCGCGGAGCAGATCACCGAAAGCATCAAGGGGCTGTTGGGCATGTAAGATAAGAATGAAAGTATTCTGCATCTTAAGTGACGAAAGGGTGTACAGTTCGAAATCACCTGTCATGTTTTCAAGGGTGCTTCAACGGGTTGGTATTCAGGCAGCCTACGTACCGTTTAAGGTAAACCCCAAAAATTTAGGCCTTGCTCTGCAGAGCCTCAAAGTCCTAAATATCTCCGGCGCAAACGTCACCGTTCCGTTTAAGGAAAAAGTCATTCCGTACCTGGACGTCCTCTCCGAAGGAGCCAATATCATCGGGGCCATCAATACGATCGTATGCAATGGGGATAGCCTCAAAGGTTACAATACCAATGCCATCGGCTTTATGGATGCCTTAAACGATGCCGACTTCGAGGTTGCCGGAAAATCGGCATTGGTCTTTGGAACCGGCGGTGCTGCCAAGGCGGTGGTCTTCATGCTAAACTGGCTCAGGGCTGCGACTATCCGCGTCGCCGGTCGTAACCCCGAAAAAACAGTGTCCGTCGCAGAGCGTTTTGGCGTCGAGGGATGTTCCATCGACGAAATAGCTGAAGGCCCGCTTGCGGTTGACATTGTGGTCAACGCCACTTCCGTCTCCAGCCCCCAGGAAGATCCGGAATTGGCGAATTTAATCGAAAAGCTCCAGCTGACAGGCTGCCGCCTGGTGATGGATCTTAATTACGGTCGCAGCCAGAATTTCTGGCAGAATATGGCGTGCGGCCAGGATATCCAATTTATGGACGGTCTGCCGGCCCTGGCTTTCCAGGCCAGGCGAACCTTTGCTCTGTGGACCAAGGTCCAGGTTGCACCGGCGGAATTTTTAAATGCGCTGCAGGAAGGGTGAGCCGATAGCTTCTAAATCAAAACGCGGTGTAATCCTTCGATACGATAAGGAGTGCGAGACGGCTACGAGCGATGCGCGGCTCAACCGGTCTGCTCGGTTTGTTTTACCGGCAGGGTAACCGTAAACTTGCTGCCGCTGCCCGGTGTGCTTTCCACATTAATAAATCCCCCCATGGAATCCAGCAGTCCTTTCACAATAGGCAAACCCAGGCCGGTTCCGGTGATAAACCGCGTATTTTCATCTTTTACCCGGTAAAATCTTTCAAAAATTTTTTCCAGATGACGCGCTTCGATTCCGAAGCCGTTGTCGATCACGCTGACCTGAATACTCAATCCGACCAGCTCGGCTTTAACCCTGATTTCCGCACCCGCCTGCGTATAATTCAGGGCATTGGTGATCAGATTGCCAAAGATGCTTTCTAAAGCCAGTAGATCCGCGGTTAGCGCCGGGAGCGGTTCTGCTGGAAGATCCAGAATCAGGTTCTGATTTTTTTTGGCAGCCCGCTCTGCCATAAAATCAACAATATCGGTTAATAAATCCTCAAGGTGCACTCGCTTGGTTTCCTGGGTGACCATGCCGGCCTCAATACGCGACAGATCAAGCAAATCGCCGATAAGCGAAATCAGTCCATGGGTTTTTTCTTTAGCCCGCATGAGAATATTATGGTCCGGGCTGGTGGATTCTTTTACCATGTCTCCCAGCACATGGACCAGTTGCTCGTGAATGGTGGCAAGCGGTGAACGCAGTTCATGGGAAACTTTGGCGACGAACTCCGATTTCATGCGGTCGATAATCTTCATGCTGGTGATGTCCATCAGGTTCACCACCGCTC